>CAZRUB010000183.1:0-3125 GCA_964603185.1 uncultured Ruminococcus sp. | reverse complement strand
CTCCTAAAACCGTATCGGTTTGCTCGCGCTGCCTGCGTTCGGGCAAGATAGTTCGTGCTATCTGATTAATCTGAATTTGAAGCTTATTAAAAGAACAGGTATTTTTATACCCGTTCTTTTTATTTTAAATCAATTTACTTGTAATTTAAAATGCTCTGTGGTATAATGAATTCATCAAAGATGAATTCAGCTGAATTCGCATTCTGCGAGCTAAATTGAGCAAGCTCAGCTAAATTGCCTTGCGGCAGCTAAATGTGCTTTGCACGCTTGATAAGCAAATTTAATTTAGCTGTTTCGTGAGAAACAATTTAGCTATGAAGCAAAGCGAAATAATTTAGCTTTGCGCTGAAAGTGCAAAATTTGGCTAAAAGCTTGGAATCTAAATTGGCCATTGATTTTATAATGAATTCATCAAAGATGAAATCGGCTGAATGTGCTTTGCACGCTAAAATAGGCGAATATATAAGGAGTGTTTTAAAATGGCAGGAGGATTTGAAGGAAAAAGCTTTTTTTCCGAAAGGCTTATGAGGAAAAAGCCCGATGCGAAGGAGCTTACGCTGTCGCTTTCGGCGGCTCTTTGCGCCGGGGTGATATGTGCGTTATCGATTGCGTATTTGGGCATGATTGCGCTTATAATCTGGGCGGCGGCGATTTACGGGGCATACTATGTTATAAGCGGCTTGCTCTTTAAGGAATACGAATATATCCTTACGGACAGCGTGCTGGACATTGATATTATCACCGCGAAGAGAAGCAGAAAAAGGCTTAAGAGCATCGAGATAAAGGAATGCACAAGAGGCGGAAGAGTGCGGGGAAAAATGAGCGGGGAATTTTTGTGCCCTTCCGCGGAGTCGGAAAATCTTTATTATCTTGAAAGGCAAAAATCGGGAGTGAAGGAAACGGTAATAATCGAGCCGAATGCCATGATGACGGATGCCTTCAAATATTACATGGGAAAGAGCTTTGAAGAATGATTTACGGCATCGGAACCGATATTGTAAAAATCGAACGAATGAAAAGCTTTTGCGATAACGGAAGCGTTTATCGGTGCTTTACCGAGGGTGAAACGGCGCATTGCAGGGAAAGCCGTAATTTTTATGAAACGGCGGCAGGCATTTTTGCGGCGAAGGAGGCATTGGCCAAGGCACTGGGGAAAAGCCTTGTTACCGTGCTTAAAAACACGGAAATATGTTATGAGAACGGAAGGCCGTTTTTCGGGGAAAGCCGAATTGCCGAGGGAAAGAAAATCAATCTTTCCGTATCGCATGACGGAGATTATGCCGTTGCATTTGTTGTTATAGAGGTGTAAGGATATGTATGTTAAGGTGTTGTCGGCAAAGCAGCTTCGCGAAGCGGACGAAAATGCCGAAAGGCTTTACGGAATAAGCGAGGAGCTTTTAATTGAAAATGCGGCTTCGGCGCTTTATTCCGAGTGCGGCAAAGTCAAAAGTGCGGTTATACTGGCGGGGCCGGGAAATAACGGTGCGGACGGTATTGCTCTTGCGCGAAGGCTTTATCTTGCCGGGGCGGAGGTGGAAATACTTACGCTTAAGCCCGCGAAAAGCAAAAACGCGGAAATTGCCGAAAAATTAGGAATTAAAATCTCGGATTTTTATGACCGAACGGATAGAAAAGCGGAGCTTTATGTGGACGCGCTTTTCGGGACGGGGCTTTCGAGGACGACAGAAGGAAAAGCGAAGGAAATGATAGAATATTTCAATTCGCGGGAGGGCTTTAAGCTTGCCGTTGATATTCCCAGCGGAATAGATGCGGATACGGGGGCGACCTTGGGAGCGGCGGCGCGAGCGGATAAAACAGTGACCTTTGCGTTTGCGAAGGCGGGGCTTTTCCTTTATCCCGGTGCCGACTTTACGGGTGAGGTTGTCATAAAGGACATTTCGCTTCCCGACACGATAGGCGACACAAAAAGATACATAGTGAATTCGGCGGCGATAGAAAAGCGCGGGAGGAACACCCATAAGGGAAGCTACGGGCATCTTTTGACGGTTTGCGGCGCGGCCGACATGTCGGGCGCGGCCAATATGTCTGCCGCGGCGGCGGTGAAAAGCGGATGCGGACTTGTAACCGCCGCGGTTCCGGATATAATAAGGGATGCGGTTGCGTGCGGCCTTCCGGAGGCGATGGTTTTGCCGCTGCCCTCGGAGGACGGGGCGCTTTTTGAGGGCTCTCTTTCGGAGCTTGCGAAGCATTTTGATAAGGCGACCGCTCTTTTAATAGGGTGCGGCATTCGCAATACGGAAAAAACCGCATATCTTGTAAGAGAGGCGGTTAAAGGCTTTGAAGGAAAAAAGGTGATAGACGCAGACGGGCTTAATGTCCTTTGCGACTGTCCCGAATATTTTAAGGGTGCCGTAATAACTCCGCATCCGGGAGAAATGGCACGGCTTATGAAATGCGATATCGCCTCAATCGAAAGGGACAGAGTGGGCTCGGCGGCGGCATTCGCCGAAAAATACGACTGCACGGTTGTGCTTAAGGGCTCGCGCACAGTAACGGCTTATCCGGACGGCAGGGTATATATTAACGTTTCGGGAAATCCCGGAATGGCAAACGGAGGAAGCGGTGATGTGCTTTCGGGGCTTATTGCATCGTTTTTAACCCAGGGAATTTCGGATGCGGTGCAAACGGCGGTGTATATACATTCGCTTGCCGGCGATATGGCGGCGGAAGAATATTGCGAGAACGCCATGAGCGCTTCGGATATAATAAAAATGATACCGCGGGCAATAAAATCTGTGTATGGAACCGGGAAAATGTGTGCAGAATAGGAAAGGGTCGGAAAAACTGCCTTTCAAAATGCCTCGATTCATACATAAATGGAAACGGGCGGAGGATTATCCACAAACTGTAATTGACTGTTGTGAAAAAAAGATGTATAATGAATTATATTGAAGCATTATCATAACGGGGGTTAATTGGTTTATGGATAAAAAAATTGTTATTGCCATGCCCGAAGCCCTGCTGAACGAGGTGGATTTATTTTCATCAAGGGAAAATATCGGCCGCAACGAATGGATTATAAATGCAATCGTCGGCAGAGTTTCGTCGAAGCGCCGTGAAAAGGCGCTGATGAAATTGAAGCAGGGATATGCGGAAATGGCTGA
>CAZRUB010000182.1:0-3137 GCA_964603185.1 uncultured Ruminococcus sp. | reverse complement strand
TCGTCACCTTTTTTAAGGTCGGAAAGTCCTATGGAGACACCGGTTTCGCTGTCAAGCATTATCGTTTCGTCGGAAATGTTTAATTGAAGCCTTGTTCCCGCATCCGTGGTGCCGATTATGTAGCCCTCGCCGATTTCATCCAAGGTAAGCACACCGCTTATGTTAAAGCTTGTCGCAACGGGCGCGCTTGCTGCGGTATCGTCTGTTTTTACCGCTTCATCGGCAAAGGCCGTGCCCGTGAAAAGCATTGTCGCCGTGAGCACAATTGTTACTGTTCTTTTTTTCATGATAAATCATCCTTTCTTTTTGGCGGGCTTAACCGACTCGACCATCCTTCGGTTAACGCCCTTTACACCCTTAATACCTTTGAGGGGAGCAAAAGGTTGCAGGAAAATAAAAATATTTTTGTTAACAAAATATGAACCGAGAAAAAAGCTTTTTTGTGCGAAAAGAGAATAATTTGCCGAAGTATAGTAAAAAAAAACAAAAAAATACTTGACAAATTAAAGCCTAAGAGTTATCATATAGAAAAATAAACCGTCAAAGAAGATATATAGAGGCGCGGGATTAAAAAGTAGTTCGTCGGAAGCACTTAGGAACGGCTTGTGACGGCGAACAAAAGGGAATTTCGCCGAAATAAGCGGTTGCCCTAAGAAACAGCTTGTTGGGAGTCTGGAGAATATCCATTCTACTGTCGCAATATGCTTGCGGAGTGCTATATTCGATTTTGTTCCTAAGCGTGATTTTTTGAGAAAAACATCGGAAACGGTCGAAGCACCTGCTTTTGACCGTTTTGTTTTTAAAAAATATTTTATCAAAGGAGAATGGTTATGAAGAAGTTTTTATCGGTGGCAGCGGCATTGGCAATGATTTGCTCGCTTTTTGCGGGGTGCGGAGAAAGGGAAAAGAAGGATATTTCGGGCGCGGCCAACATATCCGAGCTTTCGGGCGCGGTAATAGGTGCGCAGACGGGGACCTTCCATTTGGAGGCGCTTTCTCAGATTGACGGCGTTGTGAAAAAGGACTATGCCGATTTTACAGACCTTTTGAACGCTTTAAATTCAGGTGCGATTGACGGTTATGTTGCGGAGGAGCCTACGGCATTCGATGTGTGCGGCAAGGATGACAGTCTTACATATATTCCTTTTGTGAACAACGAAACGGGATTTACCGCAACGGATGAGGAAACGGGAATTGCGGTTGCCTTCAAAAAAGGCTCTGACATGACAGAGAAGGTAAACGAAATAATTTCGGGCATCACATCCGAAACAAAATCGGCGCTTATGCAGCAGATGGTTGAATTAAGTGTAGCACCCGATGAAGAAATGAGAACCGCTCTTGCGCTTACGTCGGATAATACGGATACCTCAAACGGAACGCTTAAAATAGCAATGGAATGTGCATACGCCCCCTTTAACTGGACGCAGACTACGGATGCAAACGGCGCTGTGCCCATAAGCGGCAAGGATAACCTTTACGCAAACGGATATGACGTTCAGGTTGCAAAATATATAGCATCCGAGCTCGGAATGGACCTTGAGGTTTATTCGTATGAATGGGATTCGCTTATCCCCGCAGTTCAGTCCGGCGCGGTTGACGGTATTGCGGCGGGTATGAGCCCCACGGAGGAGAGAGCAAAAGAGGTTGACTTCACAAAATGCTATTACAACAGCAATCTGGTAGTTATCATAAAGAAATAAAAGGTGGAGCCCGATGGAATTTTTAAAACAGGTTTTGAATATTGTCGTCAAGTATAAGAGCTATCTTTTATCCGGAGTCGGCGTGACAATGCTGATTGCCCTTACCGGCACGGTTGTCGGATTTTTAATAGGACTTCTGACAGGCGTTATCAGAACGGCACCGAAATCAAAAAACGCTTGTATAAAAGCTTTGCATAAGCTTGTGAACGCGTTGATTGCCGTTTATATCGAGGTGTTCAGAGGAACGCCCATGATGGTTCAGGCGATGGTTATTTACTGGGGCTGGGCCTTCTTAAACGGCGGAGCGACGCTCCCGCTTTTGCCTGCGGGGATATTTATCGTTTCGATAAACACGGGCGCATATATGGCGGAAATTGTGCGCGGCGGCATTATTTCAATAGACAGGGGACAGACGGAGGGTGCGTATTCCGTGGGAATGACGCACACACAGGCAATGGTGAAGGTTATAATCCCTCAGGTGCTCAGAAATATTCTGCCCTCGATAAGCAACGAGTTTGTTATAAACATAAAGGACACGTCCGTGCTTAACGTTATCGGCGTGGCGGAGCTTTATTATATGGCAGGCGTCATCAAAAAAATAAATTATCAAACCTTCCAGACCTACGCCGTTGTATGCGTATTGTATTTTGTGCTTACGTTTACGGTTACAAGGCTTTTAAGGCTTGCGGAAAGAAAGCTCGAAGGCTCGCAGTCATATACGATTTGCGGCTCCGGAACCGATTTTAATGCCGAGGTGCACATAAGGGAGGAAAGACAATGAGTGAAATTTTAAGACTGGAGCATCTTGAAAAGTCCTTCGGAAGCCACAAGGTATTAAAGGATATTGATTTCAGCGTGGAAAAGGGCGAGGTAATAAGTGTTATAGGCTCGTCAGGCTCCGGGAAAAGCACCATGTTAAGATGCATTAATCTTTTGGAGGAGCCTACCGGCGGAAAAATTCTTTTCGAAGGTAAGGATATATGCCATAAGGAGATGAATTTGTCGGAATACCGTTCGCATGTGGGAATGGTTTTTCAACAGTTCAATCTTTTCAACAATATGAATGCGTTGGCGAACTGTGTAAGTCCGCAGGTGACCGTTCTGAAAAGAAAAAGAGCGGAGGCGGAAAAAATCGCAAGAGAATACCTTGAAAAGGTGGGTATGTCGGCATATATCAACGCAAGACCGGCTCAGCTTTCGGGCGGACAGAAGCAGAGGGTAGCCATAGCGCGTACGCTTTCGATGAATCCCGATATAATTTTGTTCGACGAGCCGACAAGCGCGCTTGACCCCGAAATGGTAGGCGAGGTGCTGGAGGTTATGAAAAGCCTCGCGAAAAGCGGATTGACGATGATTGTGGTGACGCATGAGATGGCTTTTGCCCGTGACGTTTCGGATAGGGTTGTTTTCATGGACGGAGGCGTGATCATGGAGCAG
>CAZRUB010000181.1:2027-3151 GCA_964603185.1 uncultured Ruminococcus sp. | reverse complement strand
ATTTTATAACATCAGTAGTTGTGTCTTCAAGCTTCGAAAGAAAATCTGTCTGTGTTGACACGCTTTCTTCCGTAGCAAATGCCGGCATAGCCATTGTTCCGAGAATCATTACCAGGGAAAGCATTGCCGCCAAAAGTTTTTTTCCTTTCATAAATCTTCATCCTTCTTTCATAAATTGTTTGTGTTTTTCGGTTATGATTTTCATAAGTCGGCCCCCCATTTTAATCTGTTTAGCCTACTAAACACGGATTTCCCATGAGGAATATTTCCCCAAATTATATAATTACCTGTAAGTAAAACAGGAAATTAACAATATTGCTTGTTGTCGAACGCACTCGTTGCTGAGTCCCTGCGGAGGCATTTCAGCTTCGCGACTGTCCCCCGCAGGGAACGACCCGTGAGTCGTTCCGTTTGATAAGCCCTCCGATATTATTTCGTTATTTTATTAAATTAAGCATTCTTTCGCACATTACGGCAACCTCCGCACGGGTTGCATTGCCTTTAGGATTAACGCCGCCGTCCGACCCTTGAATAATGCCCGATTTAACCATTGCCGCCATGGCATTTACCGCATATTCCGCAATTTCGGACCTATCGGCGAACGCGTCAAGCACGCTTAAATCGTCTGTCGGCGATATATATCCTTTATTCAAAAACGCACGGTATGCAAGTGTTATCAAATCCTGCCGCTTAATGCTTTCCTCCGGCATGAAGCCGTATTCACCGCCAACGGCAATTCCCGCCGCCTTCGCGCTCCCTACGGCATTATAATAATATGCCTCGGCGGGAACATCCGGGAAGTTTTCGGTGAAGCTGTCATTCACGCCGAGCATTCTCGTAAGTATCAGCATAAAGTCACCGCGCTTGATATTGTCCGCGGGTGCGAATTTTATTTCGCTGACGCCGTTTATTATGCCCTTACTCTTCAGCGCATAAATCGATTTCTTCGCCCAAGCGTGATTTTCAAGGTCAACAAAGCATTCGTTATTTGACGGTGTAACAGCCGTGCCGCCGATACCTCCGCCGCCCGTGCCGCCTGCTGAGCCGCCGGAGCTTCCTCCGAACGAGCCGCCGCCCGTGCCGCCGCCTCCGCCGTTGCCTCCGCCCGAGCCGCCACCGCCGCC
>CAZRUB010000181.1:0-1927 GCA_964603185.1 uncultured Ruminococcus sp. | reverse complement strand
CCGCCGTTGCCTCCGCCCGAGCCGCCACCGCCGCCTTCGGACGTTTCGAATACCGCCAAATCGTCATCATCAACATATCCGTCACGGTTAAAGTCCGCCGCTATTGTGTATTCCTCTTTCCCGTCAATAATATCCTGCACCTTCGACTTATCGGTATCGTCAACAACTCCGTCGCCGTTCACATCGCCGGGTACAAAGTCCGCGTTTGTCAGCTCCAGCGCCTTACTGAATGTAACGTCGGTCTTTTTATAAGGAATATATCCTATTCCCATAATTTCAACGGTATATTTATCGCCCTTTAACACGTTGCGGCTTACCGTGTACGAAGATACCGTGGCGCTTCCCCTGTTTTCTTCGGACAGTGCGGTTTTTATAACCGAACCCGTTCTTTGGTTCGTTATTTTAATATTGACAACGCCGTCCTTATTGGATTCGTCAAAGCTTGTAACCTTATCCATCTTAAGCTTCACCGTGGCCTTGCGCGACTCATTCGTGCTTTCGGAGGCCGTCGCCTCCCCTGCTTCGTCGGCGGAAAGCGCAATTTGCTTCCCGTCCGCAATCACATAAGAATGCGCCTTATCGAGCGTCACCGTTGCTTTATCGCCCGCCCTGCCTTCAAACGTGATAATAAAAAGCTCCGTCTTGCCCTCCGCCTTTATCGGCGTGTTGCTTATAAGCCCGACGGTAAGCGTTTTCGTGCCCGGTACCGCAAGCTGAATATCGCCCGAGCCGTGCTCATCCGAGCCCTTCAAAAAGTCAACCCTTCTGTATTCCGCTTTTCCGCCGAGGACGAACGCCGCGTTAATTCGCGAAACGGAGCCCACTGCGTCAACGCTTACCTTGATTTTCGCTTCTCCCGAAATCAAGGTCAAATCCTCTTTTGTAACATCCTCAAAATAAACCTTCGCGGTTTCTTCACCCTCCGCATAAGAAACGCCGTGCGTTAAACACGTGCACGTTAAAAAAACGCACGCCGAAAGCAAAACAACGCCGATCCTTTTCCTCGCCTTAAATGTCATCATTTTCATACCTCCGTCACTTCTCACTCGGTGATTCCCCTTTGCCGATAGCCTGCGGTAAAATCGAGCATATATAATCGATTTCCGTCTGCGCGTTCTCTTCGTCCTCCCAGATTGCATAATCGCACACAGCGGAAATAAAAAGATAAACCAACGGTTTAAGCCTTTCAACATCGCATTCCATAATCTCCGCCAGGCGCTCGGCATACTTGTCATACATAAACTTGAAATACTTCCCGTCACTTCGGATTTTCTCGCCGTAAATCGGGCTTGCCGCCATCTGATAAATAAAGCGCAAGGCTTTTCTGTGCTTTCCGATTTTCTTAAGGCAGTCTGCGAAAAAATTCGGTAAATCGCCGATGCTCGCAAAAACGTATTCGAAAATTTCATCGGTGACCTTTTTCAGCCCGTACTCCGTCGCCTCACATATAATCGCCGTCTTATCCGTAAACCAGTAATACAGGCTTCCCTGCACTATCCCGGTTCCGCGGCAAAGCTCCCTTATCGATATATTTTCAAGCCCGCTCGCAACCAAAAAAGCAAATATTTTTTCAAGTACCTCATTTTTATCCACGGTTTGATATGTAGCCGTCTTCATTTTTTTACCTCCCGCAAGCAAACGCTTTCAAAAGTAACTGCATATCGACGATTTTTCGCCTTATGATAGGCGTTTTTTTGCCGCTTCGACTTTTGAACAAACGTTTTACTTTTCCGCAAAAAAAAGCGTCTGCAACATAATCGGAATTATGTGGTAAACATGATTTTTTGCCAACCCGATATCGCATAACCAAGGCAAAAAAATAACATAAAAGCGAAAAAAACGACATAGCTTTAAGACCAATGTGTAAAATGAAATAGCATCGGTCTTAAAACTATGTATAAATTTGTTGCAAAATCACAAAATTGCC
>CAZRUB010000180.1:0-3160 GCA_964603185.1 uncultured Ruminococcus sp. | reverse complement strand
TCCGATTTTGAGAGGCGGATTTCCGCTTTCGCTCTTTTTAAATACTCGGTAATCCCTTATGCAGATAAAACGTTGGTTTATGATGTTAAATTCAACGGCGGCAAGGATGACAAAAACGGAGCCGATTCCGGAACGGGAAAAACGAATGTTTTTTTGCATAATGCGGGGTTGAAAAAACAAAGTTTTCGACAAGCGTGGAGATATTTTAATATCTTAAAATAAAAAAGAATGGTGGTATAGGCTTTATGTATAACACGTTAAAGAAAATCGGTGAAAAATTCAGACTGTGCGGTGCCTTGTATTCTTATGAATTGATTACGATGGGAAACATTAACTCCACCTATAAGGTGACGTATACCAATGAGGATGAAGCATTAAAATCATATTTGTTCCAGAAGGTAAACACGAATGTTTTCAAAAGTCCGGTGGAGATAATGGAAAATATCGACCGAGTGACGGAGTATATCCGCGAAAAATATCCTAAGCAGACAACACTTCATTATCATCACACGGATGACGGACTGAATTATTATGTGTGTGATGACGATTCTTTTTGGCGCGTTGTGAATTATGTTGATTCCGTCACATTTGACTCATCGGAGGATCTTCGTGTTATTGAAGCGACCGGTAAGGCATTCGGACAGTTTCAGATGCAGCTTAAGGATTTTGACGGCTCCTGCCTGTATGAAACCATACCGGATTTTCATAACACCGAAAAAAGATTGGACACATTGTTTAAGCATGTGGAGGAAGACCCGTTGGGACGCGTGAATGAGGTTGAAAGGGAGCTTTCTTATATCAGCTCCGTCCGCGATAAGGCATCGGAGCTCAGCGTTCGTTTCACAAAGGGTGAAATACCCAAACGGGTAACTCATAACGACACAAAGTGCAATAACGTGCTTTTTGACCGTATCACGAAGGAGCCGATTGTTGTTATCGATTTGGACACGATTATGCCCGGAATGTCTATGTACGATTTCGCAGACTCGGTGCGGTTTATCGCAAATACCGCGGTAGAGGATGAGCCGGACTTATCGCGCGTTTTCTTCGATACCTCGAAATTCCGCGCATACGCCAACGGATTTATAGGCGAAACCAAGGCGGTTCTTTTACCGATAGAAATCGAAAACCTGGTAAAAGCAACATTTTCCGTTACGATTGAGCTTGCATCGCGCTTTATGGACGACTATATCACGGGTGATAAATATTTCAGATGTGCATATCCCAAGCATAATTTGGTTCGCGCACGTTGTCAGTTGCAGCTTGCAAAGGATATTGAACGCAAGTGGGATGAGCTTTCGTGGATTATTAAGGATATTACCGCATAATTAAAAAGTGCAGCGGCTTTTGTGCTTCGGCATAGGGCTGCTGAATTTTTTAACGGCACAGCGATTTTTTCGAATGGCGCATAAAAAGCTTGCAAAAGGCGGCAGTATGTGATAATATAAAATCAGCAAATACTTCTGATTGAAGGAGAGATACCTATGAAGGAAATATGGCTTATTCTTACCGTTGCTTTAGCGGTTTTGGAAGCGGCAACGGTACAGCTTGTTTCACTTTGGTTTGCGTGCGGTGCACTTTGCGCAATGGCAGCTTCGTTTTTCACGGACAGTATCATGGCTCAATCGATAGTGTTCGTTGTGTGCTCGGTGCTTTTCTTGCTGATAGCACGAAGGTATGTTAAAAGACTTACCGAAAATAAAACCGCAACCAATACGGATATGCTGATAGGTAAAACGGCTATACTAAAAGAAGCAACGGATGATATGGTAACCGGTACGCTTTCCGTTAACGGACTTATTTGGACGGCTTTGAGCGAAGGCGGAAGGATTGAAGCGGGAGAAAGAGTCAGAATTGTGAAAATAGACGGAGTTAAGCTTATTGTAAGAAAGGAAGATTGAATTTATGTTATTGATTATTTGTGCATTGCTGATCATTGTGCTTATTATGTCGAATGTGCGCATTGTGTCGCAGGCGCACGCCTGTATTGTGGAGCGCTTCGGTGCCTATGCGGCGACATGGAGCGTCGGCATTCACGTTAAGGTGCCTTTTATCGACAGGGTCGGAAGACCGATAAGCCTAAAGGAGCATGTTGCGGACTTTCCGCCTCAGCCGGTAATCACAAAGGATAACGTTACCATGCAGATTGACACTGTTGTGTATTATCAGATAACAGATCCGAAGCTTTTCACCTATGGGGTTGAGCGCCCGATGATGGCGATCGAAAACCTAACGGCAACGACACTTCGAAACATAATAGGTGACCTGGAGCTTGACGAAACGCTGACCTCCAGAGATACGATAAACACAAAGATGCGTGCGATTTTGGATGAGGCGACTGACCCGTGGGGAATTAAGGTTAACCGTGTGGAGCTGAAAAATATTATTCCTCCCCGCGAAATTCAAGACGCGATGGAGCGTCAGATGAAGGCGGAGCGCGAAAGGAGAGAGGCAATCCTTCGTGCGGAGGGTGATAAGAAATCGGCTATTTTATTGGCGGAGGGCGAAAAGGAGTCCGCGATATTACGTGCCGATGCCAAAAAGGAAGCCGCAATAAGGGAGGCCGAAGGTCAGGCACAGGCCATTATAAAGGTTCAGGAAGCCATAGCAGACGGTATCAGAAAGATTAATGAGGCGTCGCCATCCGACGGATACGTTAAGATAAAGGCGTTGGAGGCATTCGAAAAAGCGGCGGACGGAAAGGCAACGAAAATTATAATTCCTTCCGAAATTCAGGGCTTGGCGGGACTTGCCGAGGGCATAACCGAAGCGATTAAAGGGAAGGCCGAATAAGAGATAAAATACCGCCGTGAAACGGCGGTATTTTGCACGAAGTATGATGACGGCTTTTCGCCCATCGGAGCCGACAAGCCGAAAAGGCTTTGGTTTTCAATTCGAAAGGCATATAGCGTTCGTTCGGCTAATCGGACAAAAAGCAACCTCCGCGCGTTAATGCGCGAAGGTTGCTTTTATATGTCGCTGCGCTTGATTTTTCCGGTCGAGGTCTTAGGGAAGGGCTCGGTTGTCAAGGTGATATCGCGAAGCTTTTTGTAATCCGAAACGGAGGCGTTGACCTTCGTGATTTCGGCGTGTATCGTTTTTTCATCGCTTGCTTCCGGATCGTATACGGCCTTAATGCCTACATACTTTGAATCCGAGG
>CAZRUB010000179.1:0-3163 GCA_964603185.1 uncultured Ruminococcus sp. | reverse complement strand
GTGACGGCGCGGGCTATGGTTTTAAAAGGGCCGTTCATGTGCGGCACGGTCGGACAGGTTCCGTTCCACGCGTCGTAACCTTTTTTCGGGTCAACATAAATATCTGTAAATTGAGGCATGATAAAAAATCTCCTTTCATAAAGCACTACGCACACAGAATAATACAGGGCGGCGGAAAAGTCAAGCGTGTTTCGATATTTGGATAATTAAACTGCATTTCAAGATAATTTTGGGGTATTTAAAATCCGAATAAAGTTAATTACGGTACCGAAAAAACTTGCAATAATTCCCGTTTTGTGATATACTTAATATTATTTACGGTAGGTGTTGATTATGGATTATATTAAAGCCACGGTTTATACGGTGAGCGAAGGAGTTGACGCGGTAGCGTCGCTTCTTGACGATATGGGTATATCGGGCGTCCAGATAATGGACAAAAACGATTTTGAGGAGTTTATGAAAAATAACCTCCGCGCGTGGGATGTTGTGGATGAGGAGCTTGTAAGCTCCATGATGTCGGAGGAAACAACGGTTGCCTTTTATGTTGAGGATACCGCGGAAGGGAAAAGCTTGATTAAAAGGATAGATGACGGGCTTTCGGCGCTTTCGGACAAGGAAAGGTTAGGGCGCATGAAAATGACGACCGAGCCCGTTAAAAACGAGGATTGGGAGAATAACTGGAAGAAATACTACAAGCCCTTAAAGATTGGCGAGCATATGGTTATAAAGCCCACGTGGGAGGATTTTACCCCGAAAAGGGACGATGTTGTAATTGAGCTTGACCCGGGGATGGCGTTCGGCACGGGCAGTCATGCAAGCACGCATATGTGCCTTGAGCTTTTGGAGAAAACAATTAAAAAGGGTGACAGGGTTTTGGATATAGGAACGGGAAGCGGTATCCTTGCCATAGCGGCTTTAAAGCTCGGCGCAAAAAGCGTGACCGCGGTTGATATCGACCCGCTTGCCGTGAAAATAGCAGGCGAAAACGCCGCGTTAAACGGATTTGGTGCACCTGAATTTACGGTAAACGAAGGAAGCTTAACCGATAAAGCGAGCGGCGAATATGATGTTGTAATCGCAAACATTGTTGCGGATATTATATGCGAGCTGACGGAAAGCGTGGGCAATTACATAAAAAAAGGCGGAGCCTTTATAACCTCCGGTATTATAGATTTTAAGGCGGATAAGGTTAAAAATGCAATCGGAAAAACGGATGTGCATATAGTCGAAGAAAAGGCCGAAGGAGATTGGAGGGCCTATAAATGCGAAAGGATGGCGGAAGAATGAGCGGTTTTTCAAAGGAAAAAATAGATCAGCTTAAGAAGATATACGAAATCGATTCGGAGCTTTACGAAAAATATAATGTAAAGCGCGGCTTGCGAAATAAGGACGGCACGGGAGTCCTGGTGGGACTTACGCGTATAGGTGAGGTTCGCGGTTACATGATAGATGAAAGCGACAAGGTAAATATTCCCGGTAAGCTCATGTACAGGGGCATCAATATGGCGGATATTGTGAATGAAAACACAAAAAACAACCGCCATGCCTTTGAAGAAACCATGTATCTTATTTTGATGGGTACACTTCCCTCAAAGAAGGAGCTTGAGGATTTTAAAAGAATACTCTCGGAGCATAGGGAGCTTCCGGCAGGCTTTACCGAGGATATGATATTGAAAGCGCCCAGCCCCAATATTATGAATAAGCTTGCACGGTCGGTTTTGGCTTCATATTCCTACGACGACAATCCGGACAGCCTGGAGATAGGAAATCTTTTGCGCCAGTCGGTGGAGCTTACGGCAAGATTTCCGGCAATGGTGGCCTATGCGTATCAGGCGAAGAAGCATTATTATGACCATGACAGCTTATATCTTCACTCTCCGCGGCCGGATTATGATACGGCGGAGAACATTCTTCATCTTATAAGAAGGGATAATAATTTCACGAAGCTGGAAGCGGATACTCTTGATTTAATGCTTGTTATCCATGCGGAGCACGGCGGAGGAAACAACTCGTCCTTTGCAACACATGTTGTTTCGTCCAGCGGAACGGATACCTACAGCGCCGTTGCGGCGGCGGTCGGCTCTCTTAAGGGACCCAAGCACGGCGGCGCAAACGCAAAGGTTATGGACATGATAAGCGAAATAAAGGAATGCTGCAATTGGAGAGAGGAAGGCTCACTCCGCGATTATCTTGCGAGGATTATCAATAAGGAGGCTTACGACGGAACGGGGCTTGTTTACGGTATGGGCCATGCGGTATACACGCTTTCGGATCCCAGGGCGGAGCTTTTGAAGGCAAAGGCTCTTGAAATGGCGGCGGCGACAGGACATGAGGACGAATTTAAAATGTATGACAGAATCGAAAAAATGACGCCGGAGCTTTTTGCCGAAATTAAAGGGGTTAACAAGCAGCTTTGCGCAAATGTTGACCTTTATTCCGGCTTTGTTTACAGCATGATGAACATTCCGGAGGAGCTTTACACGCCGCTTTTCGCGGTATCCAGAGTTTCAAGCTGGTGCGCTCATCGAATGGAAGAAATAGTTGCGGGCGGAAAAATAATCCGTCCCGCATATAAAAGCGTTACGGTAAAAAAGCCGTATACGAAGACAGAGGAAAGATAACGAGGTGATTTTTATTGCCGCTTGACGGATTGACGTTGCGGTGCGTAACGGAAGAAATAAAAGGTCTTGCCGGGGCATCCGTGCAGAAAATTTATCAGCCCGAAAAGGATGAGGTGGTATTTTTACTGCATACCAAGGAGGGCAATAAAAGGCTTTTGATATGCGCAAGCCCGCAAAGCCCGCGGATACAGATAAGCTCGTTGAGCTTGCAAAATCCCGAAAATGCGCCGATGTTTTGTATGCTTTTGAGAAAGCACTTCACGTCCGCCAAAATTAAGGATGTTGTTCAAGCGGGGCTGGACAGAACGGCAGACATTGTTTTTGAATGCCGAAATGAGCTCGGCGACAAGGCGGACAAGCATATTATAGTCGAAATAATGGGCAGAAGCTCGAATATTATCGTTACGGACAGCGAATACAGAATTTACGATTGCTTGCGGAAGAATGACTTGACGGCGGTTTCCGAAAGAATGCTGATGCCCGGATTTTTATACAGCTTCATGCATCAGGACGGTAAATGTGATATCGGCGCTTCGACCGAG
>CAZRUB010000178.1:0-3185 GCA_964603185.1 uncultured Ruminococcus sp. | reverse complement strand
TATATAGCAAAAATTATATCAAGGTTTTTGCCAACTTTTACTTGACAGTTACGGTATTTTTTAAATTGCTTGCATAAGAGCGAAAAAGGTGATAAAATGAGATTACAGGAAGGGAGGCTTTTTATGATCGATATACATTATGCCGACTCGATGCGTCGGGAGGAGGAGTGGTTTTACGTAAACCGTCCCAACGGGAGCGGCGACTGTATTTTCATATATTTCCCGGTTCCCGTAAAGCTGGTGCTTTGCGGGGAAGAACAATTGACCGAAAAAAACGCGTGTGTGTTTTTCGGGCCGGATGATGCACATAAAATTTCCGGCGCGCCGCGGATTATAAATTCCTTCGTGCATTTTGCCATAGACGAAGGGCTTCCCGTTCCCACCTGCGAGGTGTTTTATCCGGAGGTTTATGCCAGCATAAACGAAAACATAAAGCGCATAAAGCGGGAGCTTTTGCTGCACGGAACCGGATGCTGTGAAATGGCGGATGCATACATGCGCGAAATTTTGATTCATTCCGTGCGGAGCATAGAAAACAAGGGCAAGGACCTTTTGCGTACGAAATTCGAAAATTTGAGGGTCGAAATTCTGTCGCATCCCGAAAACAATTACAATATCGACGAAATGGCGAAGAGCCTCGGGCTCAGCAGAACGCGGTTTTACGAATATTACAATAAATTTTTCGCATCCTCGCCGAAAAAGGATATGCTGAGCATGAAAATGGAAAAGGCGGCAACATTATTGTCCGACCATTCGAAAACAGTGAAAAGCGTTGCGAAAAGCGTCGGCTTTAAGAGTGTGGAGCATTTTACAAGGTACTATAAGGAGTATTTTGAGCATTCTCCGCGGACGAAACGTTGATAAAAAGGACGTTTCGTCAATTGACAAGGAAGAATTTTACCGATATAATATAAAGTAATACCGAAAAAAGGAAGGCTTGAAGCATGAAAAAATACGTAAATCCGATTATACCGACGGAAACGGGCGGAAGAACCGCCGACCCGTTTGTTGTTTGTTACAGGGGAAAATACTACCATTGCTACAACTGCGGCGAAGGAGTTTGCATCGCCGAGGCAAAGGAGCTTTGGAATATAGGCTCGGGCAAAACCAAAACCGTGTATTCCTATTCGGCGGACGGCGCGAAAAAGCACTGGTTTGCGCCGGAGCTTCACCGTATCGGTGACGCGTGGTACATATACGGTGCGCCCGTATGCGACGAAAAAACCGGACGGCACACCATGTGCGTGCTTGAAAACAAAACGGACGACCCCATGGGCGAATATACCTTTAAGGGCGAAATGGGCGGCCTTGAAAACAAGTGGAACATCGACGGAACGGTGGCGAATATAAACGGAGAAAACTATTTTATATGGACAATATGCAGGGAAATGTATATGGCGAGGATGAGCTCGCCTTATGCCGTAGCGGGTGAGGTGATGACCCTTTGCCGTCCGGAAAAGCCGTTTGAGCTTATTTCGGATACGGTAAACGAGGGGCCTGCGGTTTTAACTCACGGCGACAAGGTACACATCGTTTATTCCGCCAACGATTCAAGGTGCGATGACTACTGCCTCGGCATTTTAACCTATACGGGAGGCGAGGTTTTGAATCCCGTTTCGTGGAAAAAGGGCGATGACGCGGTATTTAAAAAGACCGACAAAATTTTCGGGCCCGGGCACTGCTCCTTCACAAAGGCTTCGGAGGACGGCGAAATGAAGGATTACATAGTTTATCACGCGAACCTTGTATCGGGCTCGGGCTGGAACGGAAGAAGCGTGTGGATAAAGGCATTTACATGGGACGACGAGGGATATCCCGTTTTCGGAAGCCCGGAATTTTAATGCGCGCTTTATGTGAGGTGGAAAATGGACGTTAGACTGCCTTCATACGTAAAATATGCTGTAAATACACTGCGGGGAAAGGGCTTTGAGGCGTATCTTGTGGGCGGTTGTGTGCGCGATATTTTGATGAACCGCACCCCGTCGGATTATGACATAACCACTGACGCCTCCCCCGAAGAGATTTTCGAGGCCTTCCCGAAGGAAAAAAAAATAACGAGCGGAATGAAGCACGGCACCGTGGCGCCGATAATTTCGGGACGGCCCGTGGAAATAACGGCATACAGGGTGGACGGCGAGTATAAGGATGCGCGCCGCCCCGAAAATGTGCGGTTCACAAGGAATTTATATGAGGACTTGAAAAGACGCGATTTCACCATGAATGCAATCGCCATGGGCATAACGGGAGAGATAATTGACCCTTATTTCGGACGTGAGGACATAGAAAACGGAATTATCCGCGCGGTGGGAGATGCGGAAAAAAGGTTTTCGGAGGACGCCCTGAGGATTATGCGCGCCCTGCGCTTTTCGTCGGTTCTGGGCTTTGAAATCGAGGAAAAAACACTTGAGGCGATGCAAAAGCACAAGGCCTTGCTTAAAAAAATCGCACCCGAGCGAATATATTCCGAGCTTTCGCGGCTTCTTACGGGAAAGGCCGCGGGAAGCGTGCTTGACAAGTGCGGCGTGCTTTATTCGAAAAACACGGAGGCGTTAAAGAAAAGAAGCGATGAGGAGGCGCGGAGCCTGCCCTTGTCCTATGCTCTTTTTTTCGGCGATGCCGAGAAGGCGGCCTGTGGGTTTTCCTATCTTCGCGCCGACAAAAAAACGAGGAGCGACACGCTTTTCATTTTGGAAAATGAGCTGCCCGCAAAAATCGGCCTCCTGCGCCTTTTTATTTCGCGATACGGGGAAGAAAGGGCGGAGAGCCTGCTTCGCTATAAGCTTCTTACGGGCGAACCGAGCTGTTACGAAAAAGTGCTTTCGAATTGGAATGAGGCCGTGAAGTCCGCGGTTTTTATGGGGGAGCTGGCAGTCGGCGGAGAGGAGCTTTCGGCCTTGGGGCTTTCGGGAGCCGAAATCGGCGACACAATGAAGCTTTTGCTTTATGAGGTGAACGTGAACGGACTTGAAAATTCCGGCGAAAGCATTGCCGATTTTCTCCGCAAGCATATAATTTGCAAGCATATACGGTAAATATATACAGAATATCGGGTGAGCTTTTCGTCAAAAATGCCCGTTGAAATTCGTCGGAAAATGTTGTATAATGAATTCATCAAAGATGAATTCAGCTAAATTCGCATTCTGCGAGCTAAATTGAGCAAGCTCAGCTAAATTGCCTTGCGGCAG
>CAZRUB010000177.1:0-3237 GCA_964603185.1 uncultured Ruminococcus sp. | reverse complement strand
TCCTCCCGTCACGCTGACGCGTGCCACCCTCCTTTACACAAGGAGGGCTTAATGCCCACCGCTTCGGCCGAATCTCCGTAGGGGTGAGGCTTCTTTTTTGCAGATAGTTCGCTTTTTTGTATTATACTATTAAAAGTCAACATACTATACATTGACAAATCATTAAAGAGGTGATACAATGTATGTGTGGAATTGGAGTTGATAATATGAAAACAATAAATGAGACTATTGTACGGGTTGCAACAACACCCAACAAAGGAATAACTACAACAGAAGCTAAGGCTATTTTAAGAAATTGCGGCATTTTGAATAGGGACAATCAAATAAAAAGGGTTTACAAAAATATAGTTTTTAAAGCAAATGAGGTTGCAAGTGAAAGAAAATAAATATGATTCATCCATATATCAGCAAGCCGCACAAACGGTAATCGGCTTTCATGGTTGTGACAAATCTGTTGCCGAAGAGATATTAAATTCGTCTAATAAACATCTTTTAGCAAGTACAAATGCATATGATTGGCTGGGTGACGGAATATATTTTTGGCTCAATGACCCACAGAGAGCTTATGAGTGGGCTTGTCAGACGCAAAAACGAAGCCCTGATAAAATCAAAGAACCGTATGTTATAGGAGCGGTTATCAACCTTGGATTGTGTTTGAATTTTTGTGAACGTAATTCTGTTTTGCTTTAGCAAAAAAGCTATAAGATGTTGGATGAAAGCTTTAAGAAGTTGGGATTGAGTATTTCGAGCGAATTAAAAAATAAATATCCTGATGATGGTGGGTTTAATTTGGTTCGCCCGTTAGATTGTGCCGTAATTAAGAATCTTCACGCAATGATGAAAACCGAAAACATAAAATTTGACACCGTTTACGGCTATTTTCAGGAAGGCAAAGATGCATTTTTAGATTCGGGCATAAAGGAAAAATCGCATATTCAAGTATGTGTAAGAAATCCTGATTGTATTAAAGGTTATTTTCTTCCGAGAGAGAAATAAAAAGAGAGCTTATGTATATCAGAAACGGGATAGCTTATGCCGGAGAGGCCGCGCAGCCCTTAAAGGTCAGCGGTGTCAGAGCGATGGAAAATTATCGACTTTGGGTAAGATTTAATAACGGCACAGCAAAGATTTTTGATTTTACGGATGAGCTTAAGTCCCCGGGCTTCGCACCGTTGAAGGACAAAAATGTGTTTGAATCCGTATATATAGATTACGGGGTGCCCGTGTGGAAGGACGGGGAAATCGATATAGCACAGGAGTATTTGTACAAGCACGGAGCAGAGGTTTAAGAAAAAACGCACCCGGCAAAGGACGAAGAGCCTATTTAAAGCCTCCCCTGTGTAAGGGGAGGTGGGCGAAAGCGAAATTCATTTCGCGCTCGCTCGGAGGGGTTGCGGTGAACCGCTCGGCTGAAGTAAGCACCGTCAAACAATCCCTCAGTCGCTTCGCGACAGCTCCCCACAGGGGTCGCTCGGCGACCCTTTATTTAATTTGCACAACCTTTGGTCAGCGCTCCGTAGGGGCGGATATTATCCGCCCGCGGACAAGTGGGTGCACAGCGCGAGAACGGGTGACCACGCAGGGTCACCCCTACGATTTTTAATCAAATAAGCGTTCCGTTTTAAAGGCCTTTCGCAAATAAAGGATTGACAAAAAACAAAAACCGTTGTATAATAAGCATAGAAAAAGGCAAGACCGCAAACGGTTATGCCTCAAGTTTCGCTATTATGCAATAGCCGACCTTGGGCAGAGGGCGGCTATTGTGCTTTTATGGAAAATATTATCATTAAAGAAATTATTTATTATTTTGACGCAAGGCCTCATAAATCAAAATTCCGGCGCTGACGGAGGCGTTCAGTGATTCCGCCAAGCCGCGCATGGGGATTTTGACAACGCAATCGCAAAGGGAAATAACCTCATCCGATACGCCGAAGCCCTCATTCCCGATAACTATTGCGCATTTACCGTTAAAATCCGCGTCAAAAAGGGAAACGGAGGCATCCGTAAGAGCGCCGCAGAAGGTTTTGAAGCCGCATGCGGAAAGCCGCGACAGCGCTTTGTCGGCGGGATAATCCCTTAATATGGGCAGGTTGAAAACGGAGCCCATGGTAGAGCGGATAACCTTTGGATTGTAAAGGTCCGCGCAGCCCGGCGACAAAATAATGGGGCAGCCGCCCGCCGCGTCCGCGGTGCGGATAATAGTACCGAGGTTGCCCGGGTCCTGCACGCGGTCGCAAATCACAAAAAGCTCCTGCTCGGCGGAAAAAACATCATCCTCCGCGGCGGCACGAATTTTGGCAACAGCAAGCACATCCTGGGGAGATTCGGTATCGGTGATTTCGGAAAAGGTTTTCCTGTCGGTGGAAAACTGCGGAATTTCGGCGGGGAAAGCCCCGTCCTCCGCCTCACAAAATATCACGTATGAAATATCCGCGCCGTTTTTAACGGCATCCGCAACGCTTCTTTTTCCTTCGATTATAAATTCGCCGTTTTTCTCACGCTCTCTTTTCTTAGAGAGCTTTTTTATGTGTTTGATTTTATCGTTCGAAGCAGATAATGTGAGCATAACAAGCCTCCAAAACAAAAGGAACGATTAAAAATCGTTCCCCGTAATTTTTAGCCGAAAGAGCATAATCCGAACCCGCCTGAAAAAGCGTAATTTCGGCATCTTTTGGCTACGCAAGCGCGCTTTTTGCTTTTTCGACAAGCTGTGCAAATGCAGCAGGGTCGTTAATAGCGATTTCGGAAAGCATCTTTCTGTTAAGAGTGATGTTTGCCTTTTTAAGCCCGTTCATGAACTGAGAATAGTTCATTCCGTTCAGCTTGCAGGCAGCGCTGATTCTGGTAATCCAAAGTCTTCTGAAATCTCTCTTCTTATTCTTTCTTCCGATGTAAGCATAGTCAAGAGCCTTCATTACGGACTGCTTAGCTACCTTATAAACCTTGGAGCGGGCACCGATATAACCTTTAGCCAGCTTAAGTACCTTTTTATGTCTTTTTTTTGCGCTCATAGCGCCTTTAACTCTAGCCATTTAACTTTTCCTCCTGAATTATTTGTAGGGAATAAGGGTCTTCATTACCTTTGCGTTGGAAACGCTTACGTAACCGCCCTTTCTGAGTCTTCTTTTTCTCTTGGTGCTCTTCTTGTTCAATATATGGCTTTTGAAAGCCTTTCCGCGCTTTATCTGACCGCTCTTGGTAAGTCTTAAACGCTTTGCGGCGCCTCTGTGCGTCTTA
>CAZRUB010000176.1:0-3239 GCA_964603185.1 uncultured Ruminococcus sp. | reverse complement strand
GTTTCCGCAGAAGTCGGCAAGGACAACTGCATGTATATCCATGTAACCCTCCTACCCTATCTCCCGATGAGCGGCGAGCCGAAAACAAAGCCCACCCAGCACTCGGTTAAAGAGCTTTTGTCCATCGGTATCCAGCCCGATGTTTTGGTTTGCCGAAGCTCTTATCCCATCGAAAAAAGCTCGCGCGACAAAATGGGTCTTTTCTGCAATGTTTCCGGTGACTGCGTTATTCCCAACCTGGACGCAAGCTCGATTTATGAGGTTCCTCTTGATTTGGAGCGCGAAGGCCTTGCAAACGTTGTTTGCCGCAGACTTTCTCTCCCCGAGGTTGAGCCTGACCTTACGGAATGGCAAAATATGGTTGATAAAATCAGATCGCTTCGCAATAAGCCCGGCGTTACCGTTGCACTTGTAGGAAAATATGTGGAGCTTCATGACGCTTACTTAAGCGTTATGGAAGCGCTTTATCACGGCGGAATCGCCAACGACTGCAACGTAAAAATCAAGTGGGTTGACTCCGAGGAGGTTACCGAGGAAAATGCCGCAGCTTGCTTCGGCGATGTTGACGGCATCATTGTTCCCGGCGGCTTCGGTGACCGCGGAATCGAAGGCATGATAACAACCTCGAAATACGCGCGCGAAAACAATATGCCCTATTTCGGAATATGCCTCGGTATGCAGATTTCAATCATAGACTATGCACGTAACGTTTTGGGCTATGCCGATGCCAACAGCGAGGAAATTGCCCCTGATTCCGAGCATCAGGTAATCCACCTCATGCCCGACCAGGTTGATGTTGACAAAATGGGCGGAACATTAAGACTGGGGCTTTATCCCTGTAAGGTTTCCCCCACCTCCGGACTTCATGACATCTACGGTGAGGATTTGATTTATGAGCGTCATAGGCACAGATATGAGGTTAATAACCAATATCGCAAGGACTTGGTTGAAAACGGAATGACCATAAGCGGTGTTTCGCCCGACGATCGTCTTGTCGAAACAATTGAGCTTAAAAACCACCCCTTCTATGTAGGTGTTCAATTCCATCCCGAATTTAAATCAAGACCCAACAGACCTCACCCCATATTCGCCGCATTTATCAACGCGGCCGTTGAGCACAGGGACAAGCAATAACACGTAAAGCGGACATATATTTTGTCCGCTTTTTGTATTTTATTGACTTTTTTACAGTCCTATGCTATAATATCTTTAACAAAATTGACTGTTGCAGAAACGGCGGTGTTTTTATGATAAACGAAATAGTTTACTCCAGCATAGCAAGCGTTCCCGTAAGAGCAATCAGCTCACCCTACTCCGGAGGCAGTCCGACGCCTCCGCACCGCGCTTCTTCAATACACTTTCACAACGAAATCGAACTTCTTCGGATTGAGGCCGGTGTATTTTCGTGTACCGCCGCAGGACAAGCCGTTACCGCACACAGAGGTGACGTAATCTACATCGCCTCCAATGTTCCGCACGAAACACAAACTCTTGAATACGGAACCTATTCCTCACTTCTTCAGTTTTCGCTTAAAAACTACACCGGCAGTAAAACCGCAGCAAACAAATCACTGTACAGCTTCATCAACAACAATGAAGTCCCGGTTTATCTTTTCAAAACAGGCACCGAGGAGAACTCTTTAATCTCCTCATACCTTGACGATATATACAACGAAATATTCGATAAAAAACCGGGCTATGAGCATTACGTAACCGCATGTATACATTCTATCATCGGTTTGCTCTACCGGCTTGACATATTAAAAAGCAATGAGGATTTGCTAAGCAACAAATATATTGATAAAATCATGCCGGCGCTTAATTATATCGACCAAAACTACAGTGAGCAGATAACCCTGGAAGCCTTAAGCTCTGCGTCAAACATGAACCCGTCTTATTTCTGCCGAACTTTTAAGAAGGCAACCTCCGCAACCTTTACCGAATATTTGAATTTTGTGCGCGTTCTGAAGTCCGAGCAGCTTTTAGCCTCCGGCGCAAAGGGCATTTCCGATATTGCGTTGGATGTCGGTTTTTCCTCGGTTTCTTACTACAACAGAATATTCAAACGCGTCAAAGGCATATCGCCCACCGCCTACAGAAAAGCGAAATTAATGCAGGTAACGCACATATAAAAAAACCGTCCGCACAAAAATAAAATGCGGACAGTTTGATTTTACTATTCAGTCGTATAAGGAATAAGCGCAATGTGTCTTGCTCTCTTTATAGCAACGGTAAGCTCTCTCTGGTGCTTAGCGCAGGTGCCCGTTATTCTTCTGGGAAGAATTTTTGCCCTTTCGGAAACAAAACGGCGAAGCTTTGCAACATCCTTATAGTCTATGAATTCAACCTTGTCGACACAGAACTGGCAGACCTTACGTCTGGGCTTTCTGTTTCTCTGAGGTCTTTCTTCTCTTTCCATATTGAAACCTCCTTAAATTATAATCAGAACGGTAAGTCATCCGCATCGTCTATTGCAGAAAAATCTCCTGACGCAAATGCTTCCGCGGGAGCAGCGGATATCCCTGCCGAAGAAGCGTTCGGAGCGAACGCGGCACCTTCGGACGAATCCTTTTTGCTCTCTACGAAGTAAGTGTTATCCACCATAACCTCAACCGCCGTTCTCTTTTGTCCGTCCTGCTCCCAATTGCGGGACTGGAGCGAACCTTCAACGCAAACAAGATTTCCCTTTTTGAAATACTTGGAAATAAATTCAGCGGTATTTCTCCAAGCTACGCAATCTATAAAATCACTTTCATAGCTTCCGCCGGTCTTGTAATTGCGCGTTACGGCAATTCTGAAGTTGCAGACCGATACACCCTGAGGCGTACTCCTCAGCTCGGGGTCCTTCGTAAAACGTCCCATTAAAATTACTTTGTTCAGCATAACCACTCTCTCCTTTATGCTTCCTTCTTTACGACGATTTCGCGAAGCACGCCTTCGGTAATGCCGTAAATACGCTCAAGCTCCTTCGGGAACTCAGGCTTCGAAGAGAAGTTAACCAATACGTAGTAACCCTCTGTCTTATAATTGATAGGATAAGCCAGCCTTCTCTTTCCCCATACGTCAACAGACTCAACCTCGCCGTTAGCCGCAATAAGCTCCTGGAACTTATTGCTCATTGCTTCAAGCTGCTCGTCACCCATGTTCACGTCAAGGACAAATATGGTTTCGTACTTGTTTATTACTTCAGCCATTCTTTGCACCTCCTCACGGTCTTTGGCGCTTAAATCAATTAAGCG
>CAZRUB010000175.1:0-3260 GCA_964603185.1 uncultured Ruminococcus sp. | reverse complement strand
AGGGCTATTCCGTTTCCGACAGTCCGATGAGCGGCTTTTCCTACAAGGGCGTGCTGACAGACAATTTCGGGTGCGACCCGCAAACCTGGAACAATCACGGCTCAATTGAGTTTTTTAACGGCAAATGGTATATTTTTTATCACTGCTCCACAAATAACACATGCGCAAAAAGGCGGCTTTTCGCAGAGGAGCTTAAGCTTGACGAAAACGGCGATTTCGAGGAGGCGGAAATGACCTCCTCCGGAATTTACGCGCCCATTGCGGCGCAAAGCAATATTCCCGCGTCGGTTGCGTGCCTTTTATCGGGCGGGGCAAGAAAAACGGAGGACGGCACGCTTCCCGAAAAATCGGCGGTATCCGAGCTTTCGGAGGGCGGAGGTGCGATCTGGAAATACATTTCGTTCGACGGCGAGAACACCCTTGAGATAAGCACGCTTTCCCCGAAGAACGGGCGCGCGGAGCTTTATATCGACGGGAAATACCGCGGCACTGTCTTTTTCGAAAAAAGCGAGAGCTTCAAGCCTTTCACCGCTAAGATACCGCCCGTTTTCGGCGTTCACACGGTTGAGCTTAAGTTTTTCGGCACACCGCACTGGAACAATTTCGACATGCTTTCGGGGATGTCCTTCTCACGCTTCACCTTCGAAAAGAACTGAAAACAACAAAAAAACAAGCAGTCCCGACGGCTTTTTTAAGCGGACTGCCTGTTTTTTTATTTTTCGAAAATGCAAACCGCCATTTTCACGAAGAATTCCTTAAAATAAGGAAGGCGGGCAAGAGGCGTTAAAAATCCGCGAAGCGGAGCCTCATAATAATAAAGACATGAAAACGGAGCTGATTTTTTGATTTTCTTAAAGCGCTTTAACGTCATTTTGTTTATATAGGAAAAATATTCCGTTCCGTCCTCGTTTTCCGAAATGCGGAATTTAATGCGGCTGTCCTTATCGGGCTTATCGGAAACAAGCTCCTTATAGCCGTCAATGAGCGTTTTCTCGGAAAAGAACAGGTGAACCCACGGAATGCCGATAACATCGCTTAAGTGTGCGCCGAAGGGGTGGTTGTAGGGCGGAAAATTAACATATAGCCTGCCGCCCTTTTTCAATACGCGCCACGCCTCGGACAAAACCTTCTCCGGACGGGCAACATGCTCCATCGCGTCGTTCATTATCAAAACGTCGAAGCTTTCGTCTTCGAAGGGCATTTTTGCCGCATCGCCCGAAACAAAGGTGAAGCGGTCGGATAAGGAAAGCTCCTCGGCAAGGGCTTTTGCCTCGGCCTCGTAGGATGCGACAACGTCCATCCCCGTAACGTGTGAGGCACCGGACTTTGCGTAATAAAGGGTTTTTCCGCAGGCTCCGCAACCGATATCGAGCACGCTTTTGCCGCCGAACATATCGTAGGGCGAGCTTACAAAAGGAGAGTCCAAATAGAATTTTATGGTGTTTTCGCCCTTCTCATACTGCCACCTTGCATAGGTTGTCACGCCCTCGTTCTGAAGGTTGAAAGGGTGAACGGGGAGCGGGAAGAGCCCGTTTATTTTTTTCAGTAATTTTGTACCCATTTTATACCAGCTTTCTTGCTTCGGTATAGAAGCGTTTTTCCTCCGCGTTTCCCATGGAAAAGGTCTTTTTGGGAAGCGGGCCGAATTCGTTTACGGCTTTGAAAAGCTCCTCCTTGGCGAGGCAATGAACCATAAAGGCGGCATTGCCCTCCCCGCGGCCGAAGCCTCTTGCCGTTTCGTCGCCGTGAATGTAGTCGATTTTTCCGCCGTGCCCTTTTATATAGCCCTCCAAAAATTCCGTGACGGCACCGGCTTCGATGTGACAATCGGACTTTAATGTAACAAGCTCCGACCCGCCTGCGGTGACGCATTCGACGCTATAGGCGTATTTTCCCGTTGACTCGGCCGCCTCCTTAAGAAGAGCCGCGGTGTCGCAGCCGAAAATAACGCGGTATATGGGCTCAAAAACAAGCGAAGCTTCGTATAAATTCACGATTTCGCATAAGGCAAAGCGCATGGGGTGATTTTGCCTTTCGGCCTCGGTAAGGGTGGGCTTTAATTCCTCCCAGCATTTTTTTGCCGCGGCAAGGGAATGGTTACCGTCGCCGACGGCGATGAGAGGCTCCGTTCCGAGGGCGTTGAGTGCGTTTATCACCTCATCGTTGTCGGAAACGCGACAGCCTGCAATACGGCCGCCGTTTTCCATAAGCTCAAAATCATACAAAACCTCGGAGGGGGGATTTTTTTTAAGGCCGCCCATAACGGTATCCTTCGGGTCGTTTATAAGCATAAGAATGTGCGGAAGCTCCAGCGGCGCATTTTTTCTTATTTTAACGCGTGGGGGCAGGCGGTCGATAACGGTAGCCTCGGTAGCGCGGATTTCGGACAAGGAGGTGGGACTGTAGTCATATTCCTCCAGGTCAACCGCGCCGACAAGGCCGCATCGCACAAGGCCGCTTTCAAACGTTCTTTTAACAAAAACAAGCGTGTCACCGTACTCCGTGAAAACGTCCGAATCGATATAGTCCCGCATGGTTTTATTGATTTCGGAAACCTTTTCGTCAAAGTCGCATTCCGAAAGATAAGCCTCCGGAAAAATCAGGTTAAGGGTTGACGGGGAGCCTGCCGTAAAATCGGCCACACGGCTCCAGTAGGCTTTATCCGACGTGTATTGGTCGCAGGCAACAACACTCCATTTTTTCATGCTGTCTTGTGAATTGTTCTTGGGAAGCAAAATGCTTGCGGGTTTGAATATTCCCATAAGTACCTCCGTTTATTTTGTCATATTTCCTCGGCACCGGGTGCAGAGGATTGTGAGGAATCGGCCGAGGAATTATCGGAGGACGAGCCCTGAGCGGAGGACTGCCCGCCTTGCGAGGCCGCACCCTCACTCGGCGAAGAAGCCAAAGCGGAGGAATCGGCTCCGCCCTCGTCCGAAGAAGCATCCAGGGGGCCGTAAAGTGTGTTGTAACGGTCAATCTTGCTCTGAAGCTCCTTTATCTCCTCGGAAAGAAGCTTGTTTTCGTTCGTAAGCTCATCAAGCCTTTTCTGCAACGTGATAACCGGATCGTCCGATACCTCATCCTCATCGGGGGTGTTGGGGGTGAGTGCGTTCTTTATCAGCCAGGAGCCGATGGAATACGCAACGAAGAATACAAGAATTATAACCAAAATCGCGGCAAAATAACGAACCGCACGGGAGGGCCCTCTTTTTCTTTTGCGCCTTCTTCTTGCGTGCTCTGCCGCGAGGGGGGTGGAG
>CAZRUB010000174.1:0-3264 GCA_964603185.1 uncultured Ruminococcus sp. | reverse complement strand
GCTTTCGTGCGGCGGAGGTTTTGGAGCTTTTGAGGCTGGCCGAAGGTTGTTCCGAAAAATGCGGCGCTGAGGTTGATAAAATCGAACGGAGAAAAAATAAGCTTTGTGTCAGGGCAAACGGAACGGAAGATTTTTTCGACAATGTAATTGTTTGCACCGGCGGCAAAGCCGCGCCGAAGCTTTCCGGCGGAGGTGCTTATGAGCTTCTTACGGCGATGGGACATAAAATGACAGCACTTTCGCCTTCGATTGTCCAGCTTAAATGCGACGGAACAAAGGCGATGGAGGGCATCAAGGTCAATGCCGACGTGAGAATGGGAAAAAGACATGCGGCAGGGGAGGTGCTTTTCACCGCATACGGTCTTTCGGGGCCGCCCGTTATGCAGCTTTCGCGCGACGCAAAGGGGAAGAGCATATCGATCGATTTGGCACCCGATACCGCATTTTCGGAGGTTTGCGATATTATAAAAAAGAAATGCATGCTTTCATATATAACGTTGGAAAACCTGTTTTCCGGCTTTATCAACAAGAAGGTCGGAATGCAAATCATCAAAAGGGTTGTTAATAAGCCGATGACAACCCTGGCGAGAGAATTGTCGGAGCATGAAATCAAGGCGCTTGCTTCTTTGGTCAAAAGCTTTGAATTTACCGTTAACGACACAATGGGTTTTGAAAATGCGCAGATAACCGCGGGAGGAATCGATCTTAACGGTTTTGATTGCAAAACGATGGAGTCGAAGACGGTAAAGGGCGTTTATGCGGCGGGTGAGGTACTGGATGTGGACGGCGACTGCGGCGGATTTAATCTTCAGTGGGCTTTTTCCTCCGCGTATCTTGCGGCAATGAGCATAGTGGAGAAAACAAAAAATGATTAAAATCGACGGTATAAAATTAAGCCTTGATTCCTCGGAGGATGAGGCTTACAAAAAAACAGTGAAGCTCTTGGGCGTTAGACCGGATAAATTTTATGTTTACAAAAAAGCGGTGGACGCCAGAAAAAAATCGGATATACATTATGTTTATTCGGTTGTCGCTTCGGTTGAAAACGAAAAAAAGTATGTTGATAAAATAAAAAACGCATCCCTTTTTTCGGAAGAACTTTTTGAATATCCCGTGTTAAAACGTGCTCCTTCTCAAAGGCCGGTCGTTGTGGGAAGCGGCCCGGCCGGAAGCTTCGCGGCATTATTGCTCGCACACGCGGGAGCGAAGCCCATAATCCTGGAACGAGGAAAAAAGGTTGAAGAAAGACAAGCGGATGTTGAAGGGTTTTTTATGGGCAAGGAATTAAACAGCTCTTCGAATGTTCAGTTCGGAGAGGGAGGGGCGGGCACTTTTTCTGACGGAAAGCTTACAACGGGAACAGGCTCGCAATTTAACAGGAGAATACTTTCGGAATATGTAAGATTCGGCGCTCCGGAGCGTATTTTATGGGAAGCAAAGCCGCATATCGGAACGGATAACCTAAGGATTATCGCAAGGAAAATCAGGGAAGAGGTTATATCGCTGGGCGGCGAATACAGATTTTCGGATGCGCTTGAGGATATTGAAATTAAGGACGGATGGGTCAAATCGGTAACGGGGAACGAAAGAATAGAAACCGATTCGGTGATTTTGGCACCGGGCCACAGTGCGAGAGATACATTTTACATGTTATCCGCAAGGGGAATTGTATTAATACAAAAGCCGTTTTCCGTCGGCGTAAGAATCGAGCATTTGCAAGAGCAGATAAATATCGCCCAGTACGGAAGCCTTGCAAAGCATAAAAATTTACCTCCCGCCGAGTATAAATTCGGCGGAAGCTGCTACAGCTTTTGCATGTGCCCGGGCGGATATGTTGTTGCTTCGCAAAGCGAAAACGGCTCAATTGTAACCAACGGAATGAGCTTTTCCGATCGTGGCGGAAGCAATGCAAACAGCGCACTGCTCGTTAACGTCGATTCCGCGGACTTCGGTGAGGGAATTTTTGACGGCGTGAAATTTCAAGAGAAAATAGAAAAGGCGGCCTACCGCTTAACATCGAGCAACGCCGCTCCGGCACAGAGGCTCGCGGACTTTTTCGCCGACGTCAAAACCGTAAGCTTCGGAAGCGTAAGTCCCACATACAGGCCCGGGGTCGAAAAAGAAAATTTGAGAAGCTTCATGCCGAAAAAGGTTTGTGAAAAGCTTATGTCCGGAATAGCGAGCATAGATAAAAGAATGAATGGCTTTTCGGAGGGCGATGCGGTTTTAACCGCGCCCGAAACACGAAGCTCTTCGCCGGTCAGGATTTTGAGGGATGCCGAAACTCTTGAATCCGTGAGTGCTCACGGACTTTACCCCTGCGGAGAGGGTGCGGGCTATGCAGGCGGAATAATGTCCGCTGCGGCGGACGGGTTAAGATGCGCCCTCAGGCTTGTAAACAAATATAATGAAGGAGAATAAAACATGACGGAAATCGAAAAAAACGCATATGATATCGCTTCTGAGCTTATGGCGAATGCAAGGGGCGGTGAAATTCTTGTTGTCGGATGCTCCACAAGCGAGGTTGAAGGGGAAAGAATCGGCTCGGCCTCCAATGTGGATGTTGCGGAGGAGATATACAGCGGAATAAAAAGGGCGGCGGACGAAAAAAAGGTATACATAGCCGCTCAGTGTTGTGAGCATTTGAACAGAGCACTGATTGTCGAGGGCGAGCTTGCCGAGAGGGAAAGACTCTGCGCGGTAAACGTTCGCCCCGTAAAAAAAGCAGGCGGCTCGTTTGCAACCGTCTGCTATGAAAATTTCAGCTCTCCCGTAGCCGTGGAATTTATAAGTGCGGATTTCGGAATGGATATAGGACTTACGCTGATCGGCATGCACTTAAAGCATGTGGCGGTTCCGTACCGCCCCCAAAAAGACAAAATAGGTGCCGCTAAGGTTGTTTGCGCGAGAACCAGGCTTAAATATATCGGCGGCGAAAGGGCGGTATACGCTTAAAGCTTTTCGTCGCCGCGTTCAACGGCAACAATGCCGGAGCGAACAATTTCTTCGATTCCGAGCGGCTTAAGCATTGATGTAAGCGCGGTTATTTTGTTCTCATCACCGGTTATTTCCAAGGTAACGGTATTGTGCGACACATCGACCACCTTTGCCCTGAAAATATCCGAAATCTGGATAACCTGCCCTCGTTGCGAAAAATCGGCACGAACCTTTATTAAAACGTGACTTCGGGAGATATAGCTTTCGGGCGCAAGAAGCGTCGCGCGTATAAGGTTGGAATGTGATATAAGCGCGCCGATTAGGTAA
>CAZRUB010000173.1:0-3265 GCA_964603185.1 uncultured Ruminococcus sp. | reverse complement strand
TTTTTCGAGGGCGGACGGGTGAAGCTTTCCGTAAAGGGCGGCTTTGACAGACGGCCGATGAAGGCCTTCCTTCCGCGCTTCGGCTTTGAATTTAAGTTAAAGAAAGAGAACGAGGCATTCTCTTATTTGGGCATGGGACCCTACGAAAACTATAACGACCTTTGCCATCATGTTGCGTTCGGAAGCTATGAAAGCACGGCGCAAAAGGAATACGTGCCCTACATAATGCCGCAGGAGCACGGAAATCATGAGGGGGCAAGAAGGCTTGCGCTTTCGTCGGGACTGACCTTCATGGCGGATACGCCCTTCTCTTTCAACGTTTCGGAATATGATGCGGCAACCCTTACGGCGGCAAAGCATACCGATGAGCTTAAAAAGGACGGAACCACCAACGTGAGAATCGACTTTAAGGTTTCGGGCATCGGCTCCGCAAGCTGCGGACCTCAGCTTGCGGAAAAATATCAGGTTCCGTTTGGTGATTATGATTTTGATGTTTACTGTGAGTGAATGGAGTGTGTTTTATGATGGAGGAAAGAAAATTTAAAAGCCTTGAGTATCTGCTTGACTTTCCGGAGGATTATAAAGGAGGAAAGCTTCCGATTATACTGCATATACACGGGGCGGGAGGCAGAGGAAACGACATCGGGATTCTTAAAGACCATTCGGTATTTAACTATAAGAAAGAAAGTAAAGACAACCGCTTTATCATTGCGGCGCCTCAGTGCCATGCCGATACGTGGTTTGAGCTTTTTCCGGAGCTTATGGAATTTGCGGACATGATAAGGCATGAGGAATATGCCGATATAAAAAGAGTGTATCTTATGGGTGCGTCAATGGGCGGCTATACCATATGGCAGCTCGCGATGAGCCGCCCGGAGTGGTTCGCGGCAATCGTGCCCATATGCGGCGGCGGAATGTATTGGAACGCGCCGAGGCTTCGCTCCGTTCCCGTGTGGGCGCATCACGGTATGCTTGATCCTGTGGTAAACGTGGAGGAAAGCATTAAAATGGTAAACGCGGTTAACCGTGCGGGCGGCAATGCCAAGCTTACGGTTTACGAAAATGTTCAGCATGACAGCTGGGTTCCCGCGTTCGCGAATCCGGAGGTTTACGACTGGCTTTTAAGCCACTCAAAATAAAACGCGGGTGAAAAATGAAATGTATGCTTTGTCCGCGAAAATGCGGAATTGACAGAGGGATAACCACGGGGGCTTGCGCCTCGGGGGACGAAATCAAGGTTGCAAAGGTAATGCTCCACAAATGGGAGGAGCCGTGTATATCCGGGAAAAACGGAACGGGAGCGATATTCTTTTCGGGCTGTCCGTTAAAATGTGTTTTCTGCCAAAATAAGGATATCTCCCGCGCCTCAGTCGGAGGCATCGTTTCGGAGGGTGAGCTTTATGATATTCTTTTCTCGCTTCGCGACCGCGGAGCGGAGAGCATAAGCTTAATCACGGCGTCGCATTTTGCCCCAAAAATCAGGGAAGCCGTGCTTCGTGCGAAGAAGGACGGGCTTAAGCTTCCCGTGGTTTACAATTCCTCGGGCTACGAAAGCGTCGAAACCCTTAAAATGCTGGAGGGAGCGGTTGATGTTTACCTCCCGGATTTTAAATATTTTTATGAAGAGACGGCGGCGCGCTACTCTTCGGCGAGGGATTATCCCTTCGTTGCAAAGGCGGCGCTTGACGAAATGACGCGGCAAAGACCACAAATAACTTATAACGGGGACGGAATAATGACAAAGGGCGTCATTATCCGCCATCTTCTTCTGCCCGGGCATGTCGATGAGGCAAAGGAAGCGCTTTCATATCTTTTTAAGCGGTACCGCTATATGGTTATGTTTTCCCTGATGAGCCAATATACCCCGATTTCGGGCTTGGAGGAATATCCGGAGCTTAACCGAAGGGTGACGGAGGAGGAATATAACGCTCTTGTGGATTTCTGCGCGGAGCTGGGCATGGATAATGCCTTTTGCCAGGACATGTCCTCCGCCTCGGAGGAATTTATTCCCGATTTTTAAAACGTGATAATTATTAAGGAGGTCAACAATGAAGAAATATATATCGGAGGAGGAGCTTTCCGCGCGCATAAAATTGAACGCGGCAAGGCTTAACGAAAGCTATTACACAATCGAAAACGTTTTTCAGGAGCCCGATGCGGATTGGCCGGGCGATAAGGAGGGACGTGCGCTTCTGGCATTCTTGTCCCACTATAAAATAAACGGAACAAGGATACCCTGCATGGAGCTTATGATGGATAAAATTCCGGAGGCCACGGGCGGAAAATTCTTTTTCGGGTCGGAATCGGACGAGGTGCTCTATGAGCAGCAACTTTCGGGACACAGCTGGTATTTGCGCGGACTCTGCGAGTATTACGAGCAGTTTGAAGATGAGCGCGCGAAAAAATACATGACCGCAACCGTGGAGGGGCTTTATCTTCCCACAATCGGACGCTTCGGGGACTATCCCACGGAAAGGGGCACATCCGACGGCGGGGTGAGCGGCCATAGCGGCGATGTGTTAAACGGCTGGCGCCTTTCCAGCGATATCGGCTGCGCATTCATGAGCATAGACGGGCTTTCGCATTATTACAAGGTGACAAAGGACGAAAGGGCGCTCGGGCTGATAGAGGAAATGAGCGAGCGGTTTGACAAAATCGATAAATTTGCGCTCCAAGCGCAGACGCACTGCACGCTGACGGCGGCACGCGGCTTTATGCGCATGTATGAGGAAACGGGCGATGAGGCCTACTTAAATCGCGCAAAAACGGTGTTTGACCTTTATATCGGCAAGGGCATGACCTACACCTATCAAAATTTCAATTGGTTCGCAAAGGGCAACACGTGGACGGAGCCCTGCGCCATAGTGGATTCTTTAATGCTTGCGGTTATGCTTTATAAAAAAACGGGTGACGAGGCGGCAAGAAAATATGCCGCAAGAATATATTTTAACGGCTTTGCAACCGCACAAAGACCCAACGGCGGCGCGGGAACCGATTCAACCGTAAGCGATACCTGCCAAGAGCTTAAGGCGGATATGTACGAAGCGTATTTTTGTTGCACAATGAGGCTTGCGGAGGGCTTGTGGTTCATAAACGAAAACAAGGAGCTTTTATACGCCGAGGTGAACGGAAGCCTTGAAAAGGATGAAGTAGGACGTTTCACGGACGGAGATTTAATATATGCAAGTCCCTCGCCCGAGGGCGTGAAATACGCCGACGAGGCGGAAAAAAGAGTGTGCGAGGGCATAACGCTTTATCCGCTTAT
>CAZRUB010000172.1:0-3292 GCA_964603185.1 uncultured Ruminococcus sp. | reverse complement strand
TCGGCGCGGGCAGTGTGGTCACGCGCGATATTCCGGCCAATTCGGTTGCAATGGGTGTTCCGTGCCGCCCCGTCCGCGAAATAAACGAGCATGACAGGGAATATTATTTCAAGGATAAAAGGGTTCCGAAGGAGCTTTTGTAAAGAAAAGTTCCCCGAGGCATTTGCCTCGGGGAATTTTTTATAAGCTCATCGTTAAAAGGTTATAGCCCTTGATTCTGGGACAGTCCGACGGAAGGAACGGACATTTTGCCTCATAAAAACGGTCGGGGCTTATGCAGCGCTCATCGTAGGAATTTTGATGATGCGGGCCCAAAAGATTTCGAAGGCCGTTTTCGATTGTAAGCTCAACGGTGTTCTCTCCTTCGGAAAGGAAGGGCATTAAATCCGCCTCACAGGGCTCCCAAGCAATGGTTTTGACCTCCTTGCCGTTTACCCTTACCCCAACGCTGGTTATTCCGAGCTTATTAAGCTTTAATTTAAGCGCTTTGCTTGAAACGGTAATGTTTTTTTTCAGCGTCATTTGTCCCGCAAAAAACGGAAAGCCTTGCTTTTCGATTTCGGAAAGTGTGATTTTTTCCGGCATTTTCACAATTTCAAAGCCGTTTTCGGCCTTGTGTATCCTTTCGGAAGGATATTCCCATTTGCCGGCGATAACGCCGAAGGGACCCACGAGATAAAGTGCCTCCAGCTCCGTATCGTAGCGTAGGTTGTTTTTTTCGCTTTCAAAAACCTCTGCGCGGCGAGCTTTTTCGTAATATTCGTCGGACTGGCGAAGGCAACCGGTTACCGTTATGTGATTTTCGCCGAGCCTTGTGTGGGGAAGAATGTCAAAAAGCTTAACGGCGGGGTCAAAGAAGCTTCTCCTCGCGCATTCGGTAATGCGGTGCCCGTTTACGGAAATTTCGAATTTTTCGGGTGTTTCGATACCGAGCGAAAGCTTTTCGGGCACAGCCCTTACGTTAAAGAGAAAGTCGGCCGTTGTGGAGCTTTCTTTTTTATCCACGGCGTGGGCAAAGACGGAAAGAACATATTCATCCGCGTCGGCCGCACTGCATCGGTCAAGTATCAAGGCGTTGTCCGAGCAGTGAGAAATGGTCCATTCGCCGGATAAATCAAGCGTATTCCGGGGCATAAAATAAGGTACGCACGCTTCTCGCGGGCCGTCCTCGATTATAATTGCGCTTTCGTAGGGACGAAGGGTAAGGTTGCCGTCAAAGGGGGAAAGTTCGCCCGTTACGGAATCCATTATTTTGTTTCCGCGGGAAACAAAGCAGTGCTTTTCCTCGGGATGGGAATTTACGAAATAGTGGAAGGTGAAGCCGTCAAAAAGCCTTCTTGTATAGGTTACTGTCGGGTCGTTTATAATATCCTCGTCGGGAAGAGAAGCCGCGGAGGAAACGATTAAGCCGCCCTCGTTCTCGAATTTTTTCAAAAGCGCTGAGGTGGAGGGAAGAATATGCTCCCGATGCGTAAGAATTACACGGGAATATTCGCACTCGCCGATTCTGATTTTGCCGTTTTGAACGGTTGCGTCCTCCTCCATGATAAGCTCGTCGCCCATATCGAAAAGGATGTGCTTACCTTCGAGTATTTCAAATTCTCGGTGCAGCGCCGCTTGAACGGCGGAGATTTTCTCGTTTCCGTTTGCGGAGTATGCCGCCCAGCATTCCGTCATCGGGTGAATGAGCAGTGTGTCAAATTCCGTTTTTCCCTCGGAAATGAAGGCGCCCACGCGCCCCACACTGTCACAGAAAAGGTTGAAGCTGTCCCACCAGGGCTGCTGAAAGCCTATTGCCGGGGGATAGTCCCTTTTTCTTAAGCCGCGCATGGAATAGGGTGAGCCGTGAAGGCACAAAAGCGTGACGCCGCGAACCGCTTGCCAGGAGAAAACGGCCTTAAGATCGTCAAAATCCGCGGCATGGCCGCATGCGGCGAAGCTTTCGGTCAGCACCTGCTTTTTGCCGAACTGATGAGCGACGGAGGCAACCTGATAAGGCGCGATTATGTTCGTGCCTGGGTCTTTTTTAAGAGTCAAAACATCCATGCCCGGAATATCCAAATAACGGTATGACGGCATAATGGCACCGGAGGAGGTTATTTGCTCCTTCAACGGCTCCTCCAAAAGGTAGTGGCCGGTGAAAAGCTTTTTGTGCTTTTTTGTGTATTCGTGAATTTTTTTTGCAAAATTCTCCGAAAAAAGCTTTGCGACAAGCCGCCAATATTTTATTCTTGCTGAGTCCGCGCCCTCTTCGTCAAAGAACAAAAGAGGAATGATCGAAATAAATTCCTCGCCGTATTCGTTACGGAAGGCGTCGGGCAAAAGGTTGCTCCACGGAATGCCGGAAAGCCTTGTAAGCTGAGGCTCGTCCGTGAAAAAGCCTTCGATTTCCGGCTCATTTTTAATATAGGGCTCATAAACAAGCTCAATGAATTTGTCGGTGACCTCGGGATCCAAAAGGTCAACGTAATAAGGGTTTGTGTCAATATAGTATGTAATGCCGTCGCGGATTAAAATAATTTTTTTATCCTTAACCTCGTCCCTTGAAAAGCAAAGGGATTTCAAAATATATTTTTCGCCGAGTGCCGGGATTTTGCCGTCCGCAAAGCCGGAGGGCCAGCCGTTTTCGTCATAGGCGAAGGGGTGCATACCTTCCTTTTTCGCCTCCTCGGTTGCCGCGGATATATTTTTAAACCAATCCTCCTCCATGTATTTTGTTTCAAGGCCGCCTCTCGCATGAAGGAAAAAGCCGCCGACATGGGCACTGTTAAATAAAGCAACCTGGCGGCGCATTTCATCCTCGTTCAAGTCGGCATTTAAGAACCAGAAGGAATGCGGGAGATATTTTTTGTCTACTGTCGAAAAGTCAAGATTTTTAAAGTCCATTTTTATCACCTCTTTGATGTATTATATAATAAAAAAGCATTGGGGTCAAGCGTTTAAATATAAATTTTATAGGTGGCGGTGATTGACAAAGAGGGAATTATTGAATATAATAAAGCGATGGGAGGATTTTTTATGACGGGAATTATAATGAAAATGGCCGAAAGGCGTGCAAAAAAAGCTTCCGCTGAAAAAAGGAGGGCGATTTACGGGAATTTTGCCGCCGTGGTCGGAATTTTGTGCAATCTTTTCCTTTGCCTTATAAAGGGAGCGGCGGGAATAATATTCAATTCGGTTGCGATTTTGGCGGACGCGGTTAACAATTTGTCCGATGCGGGCAATTCGATTCTAACGCTTATCGGTTTTATCATTTCGGGAAAGCCGGCGGATAAGGAGCATCCTTACGGAC
>CAZRUB010000171.1:0-3309 GCA_964603185.1 uncultured Ruminococcus sp. | reverse complement strand
CAAAGCTGAACTGCCCCTCGGTTTTTATTTTTTCGTATACCGCCTTAAGCATCGGCTCAGGGCCGCAGGTGTAAACATAGGTATAGGAAAAATCGTCAACGGCATCGGTGACAAAGCCCTTTTTTCCAAGGCCTCCGTCCGCGGTTGTGACACACACGGAGGAGCAGATTTTTTTCAGCTCATCATATAAAAACACCTCGTCCAATGAATTGAATCCGATTATGCAATTTACCCTTTTGCCTTCCGCAGCAAGCTTTTTTGCCAGGCTGTAAAGCGGTGGAACGCCGACGCCGCCGCCGATTAAAAGAGGCTCATCTCCGCTTTTTTCGGTATCAAAGCCGTTTCCGAGTCCCGTTAAAACGTCAAGCACCTCGCCCTTTACCATTTCGGACATTTGCTTTGTGCCGCTTCCCACGACCTTATAGATAAGCGTAAGCTCTTTATCCTTATAATCGCACACCGAAATGGGGCGCCTTAAATATTTGCCCTTAAGGCGAATGTTTACAAACTGACCCGGGCGTTTAATTTCCTCCGTATCACCGGAAAGAGTCATTTTGAAAATGCCCCTCGCAATCTCAAAATTCGAGCTGATTTCGAAAAAAGATTGTTTCATAAATTACTCCTTATCAATAGTGGAAACCGTTATTGTCATTTCTTCGAGAACATCCAAAAGCACCCGAACCGTGTCGAGAGCCGTAAACATCGTAACGTTGTTTTCAACCGCGCAGCGCCTTATCATATAGCCGTCCGTCTGCTCGCTCAAGGTATTCAAGCCTCTTGTATTGATAACATAGTTCACATAGCCCTTTCGGATTGTATCCAATATTTCTTCGTTTCCCTCGCTTATTTTTGCCAGAGTGTGCGTTTTTATACCGTGCTTTTTAAGAAATTCCGCGGTTCCGCTTGTTGCCGTTATGTTAAAGCCGAGCTTATAAAATCTTTCGATTAACGAAAGCGCCTCCTCCTTATCCTTGTCGGCAACCGTTACGAATATCGTACCGTAATTCACAACGTTCGTTCCCGAAGCCTTAAGGGATTTGTAAAGCGCGCGCGTCAGCTTATCGTCATAGCCTATGGCCTCGCCGGTGGATTTCATTTCCGGTGACAGATATGCGTCCAGCCCCATGATTTTGGAGAAGGAGAACGCGGGAGTTTTAACGTACCAACGCTTCTTCTCCTCGGGATATATATCGTTTATTCCCTGCTCCCTTAAGGAATGGCCGAGCATGGCCAGCGTTGCAATATCCGCTATCTGCCAGCCCGTCGCTTTCGATAAGAACGGAACCGTCCTCGAAGAACGGGGGTTAACCTCTATTATATAAACGTTTTCGTCCTTATCCACGATAAACTGAATGTTGAAAAGCCCGACGATGCCTATTCCCAGACCGAGCTTTTCGGTATAATCGAGCATTACGCTCTTCGCCTTATCCGATACGCTGAAGGTGGGATAAACACTGATGGAATCGCCCGAGTGAACGCCTGTTCTTTCAACGTGCTCCATAATTCCGGGCACGAAAACCTCCTTGCCGTCGCACACGGCATCAACCTCCAGCTCCTTGCCCACAATGTATTTGTCCACAAGCACCGGCCTGTCCTCATCAACCTCAACCGCGGTCTTAAGATAATGACGCAGGCCTTCCTCATCCGCAACTATCTGCATCGCTCTGCCGCCCAAAACGTAGCTGGGACGAACAAGCACCGGATAGCCTATTTTCCTTGCGGCGCGAACGCCGTCCTCAATATTGGTGACCGCCTCTCCCTTCGGGTGAGGAATGCCGAGCTTAACGATTATTTTTTCGAAGGCGTCCCTGTTTTCCGCATTGTCAATCGCAACGCAGTCCGTTCCTATAAGCTTAACGCCGCGCTTAGCCAAGGGCTCCGCAAGGTTAATCGCCGTCTGACCGCCGAGAGTCGCAATAACGCCCTCAGGTTTTTCAAGCTCGATAATATTCATAACGTCCTCTGTTGTCAGCGGCTCAAAATAAAGCTTATCGCTTGTGGTGTAATCCGTCGAAACGGTTTCCGGGTTGTTGTTTACTATTATTGCCTCGTATCCGGCATTTTTAATCGTTTTTACCGCGTGAACCGTGGAATAGTCAAACTCCACACCCTGGCCTATTCTTATGGGGCCGGAGCCCAAAACAAGGATTTTCCTCTTATTGCTTACAACCGACTCGTTTTCATCCTCGTATGTTGAGTAAAAATACGGAATGTAGCTTTCAAACTCGCTTGCGCAGGTATCTATCATTTTATAAACCGGGAAGATTTTGTTCTCACGGCGAATTTCGTAAACCTCATCCTCCGTCATTTTCCAGAGAACGCCGATATATTTATCGCAGAAGCCCATTTTCTTCGCTTTTTTGAGAATTTCGATATCTCCCCTGTTCTCTTCAAGAATTTTTTCGAAATCCACAATCTTTTTGATTTTATCCAAGAAGAACATATCGATCTGCGTTACGTTGCATATTCTTGAATGGTCAACCCCGAGCCACATAAGCTGGGCAATGGCGTAAATTCTGTCGTCCGTGCCTTCTTTTATATAGTCAAAAAGGTCGTCAACCGTCATCTTGTCCTTATCGAATTTTGACTTATAAAGGTGGAACACGCCGATTTCCAGTGAGCGTATCGCCTTTAAGAGGCTCTCCTCCAGCGTTCGTCCGATAGCCATAACCTCCCCCGTCGCCTTCATCTGCGTCGAAAGCTTGTTTGACGCGGAGGTGAACTTATCGAAGGGGAAGCGCGGCATTTTGGTTACGACGTAGTCCAGCGCGGGCTCAAACGATGCCGGTGTGTTCGCAATTCTGATTTCGTCCAAGGTAAGCCCCACGGCAACCTTTGCGGAAACACGCGCTATGGGGTAGCCGCTCGCCTTGGAGGCAAGCGCCGAGGAGCGCGATACTCTCGGATTAACCTCAATCACATAATACTTAAAGGACTGGGGGTCAAGGGCAAACTGAACGTTGCAGCCACCCTCGATTTCAAGTGCGCGGATAATTTTAAGCGCACTGTTTCTGAGCATATGATATTCCTTGTTTGTTAGGGTCTGACTGGGGCAAACGACAATTGAGTCACCGGTATGTATACCTACGGGGTCAAGATTCTCCATGTTGCAAACGGTGATGGCGGTATCGTTCTTGTCGCGCATTACCTCATACTCTATTTCCTTGTATCCGCGAATGCTTTTTTCCACAAGCACCTGCCCTACCGGCGAAAGCTTTAACGCGTTTTTCATTATCTCGCGAAGTTCTTCCTCGTTGTCGGCAAAGCCGCCGCCCGTTCCGCCCAGCGTGAACGCGGGACGAAGCACCA
>CAZRUB010000170.1:0-3316 GCA_964603185.1 uncultured Ruminococcus sp. | reverse complement strand
TGGGTTCGCCTCCGGGATTTGTCGGTTACGACGAGGGCGGTCAGCTTACGGAGAAGGTTCGCCGCAAGCCGTATTCGGTGGTGCTTTTCGACGAAATAGAAAAAGCTCACCCCGATGTTTTCAACATTCTTCTTCAAATTTTGGAGGACGGAGCCCTAACCGATTCCCGCGGAAGAAAAGCCGATTTTTGCAACAGCATTATAATTATGACCTCCAACATAGGCTCGGACAAAATCACCTCCGGTATAAAAAACATCGGCTTTTCCGAAAGCGATGCGAAGGCCGAAGACAAAGAAATAACGAAAAGCGTCAACAGTGAATTGAAAAAGCATTTCAAGCCCGAGTTTTTGAACAGAATTGACGAAATCGTTATATTTCATGAGCTTACAAGCGAAAACCTTTTTTCCATTACCAATATAATGCTCGACAGCTTAAAAAGCAAAATGCTCGGTTCGGGCATAAGGCTTACGTTCGATCCGTGCATTGCCCGATTTATTTCGGAACAGGCGGCATCGACCAAGCTCGGCGCCCGTCCCTTGAGACGTGCGGTACGCCGCGAAATCGAAGACTATTTGGCCGAAAAATTTCTTCGCGGGGAAATACGGCAAAACCATTCCTACACCTTAAGCCGCAATAACGGAAAAACAACGCTTGAGGAAACATCGTAACAATTAAAAAAAATCCGCCCATCGGTCTTAGCAAGAGATTTATTACGGCAAGAAAAGGCCGCGGCAATGAATGCCGCGGCCTTTTCCCTTCAATACACTCGGTTTTTATTGTTCGGCTTTAAGCGCATCGAGTGACGTCTGCTTTCCGCCGTAAAGCCCCAAGGGCTCCACATGAATCGCGCCGATTGAAACAACCTTTGTTCCGTTCTGCTCGTTAAAATCGATAAGATACGGAAGGTGCTGGAAGTAATTTGCGTCAACCTCGCCGGCGTCAACGACATTGTTCGGCTGAACATAATCGGTAAATTCAATAATCTCCAGCGTTATGTCCTTTGTCGCAAGGATTTCCTTTGCGATTTCCAAAATTTCCGCATGAGGCGTGGGAGATGCGGCAACCTTTATTGTTTCGCCCGCAAGCGCTTCGTAATCAACGCTTTCGTCATAACCGTCACCGGGCTCGTCAACCGTGCTTACAACCGCTCCGTCATATGCTTCGGCAATAAAATTCTTAACCTTTTCGCTTTCAAGTGCTGCCTTTAAAGCCTTTATTTTTCCCGATTCCTCATTCCCCTCCTTTACCGCAACGATGTTGCCGTATTCCGAGGATGAGCCTTCAACAATCAGCGAATCCTCCACGGGGTTTAAGTCTGCCTGAATCGCATAGTTTGAATTGATTATCGCATAGTCCACATCCGAAAGAACGTTGGGTATCTGTGCCGCCTCTATCTCCTTAAAGGTGATATTGTAGGGGTTTTCCTCAATATCGGTTATCGTTGCCGTTATTCCCGCGCCGTCTTTAAGCTTGATGTAGCCGTTATCCGCCAGGAGCAAAAGCGCCCTTGCTTCGTTTGTTGTGTCATTGGGCACCGCAATCGTCATCCCGCCGTTTGAGCCGCAGCCCGCAAAAAGCGAAGCAACCAATAAAAGTGCCGATACAATTGATAAGATTTTTTTCATTTTGAGTTCCTCCTCGTTTTTTGATAAACATAATATAACACATTTTTTTCGATTTGTCCAATACTCAAAAAATATCCCGAGCTATAGTTTTTTTCTATAGCTCGGACGTTTTTATCTTGATATTTTAATTTCCTGCGTTTCCGGGCTCCAGTAAACTGAATATCCCATCTGCTCCGACATAAACCTTAAGGGAATATAAGCGCGCGAGCCTTTAAGCATCGGCGGCGCGGCGGCATTATAACGGACGCCGTTTATATACACCCTGTCGTCCTCTATTCTTAAGCGATAGGTTTTCTTGTCGTTTAAAACCGTGATGCTTTGATCCTCGCCGTTCCATATTACCTCGCAGCCCATCTCCTCCATAAGACCGCGAAGCGGCACAAAGGTACTGCCCATGCAAATGAAGGGTGCCGCATCAAGCACCGTTTCGCTTTCCTTCTCGTTTTTCAAAATCTTCACAGCTTCGGAGCCTATCTTAAGCGTGTAGGCCTCCGCCAATCTTTTGCGGTCATTTTCGACGTTTTCTCCGGTTTGCAGAAAATATATTTCGGCACAGGTTCCGTACCCGTATAAGCCCTTCTCCAAACGGATTTTCAAATATCTTGTTTTCACCGAGTCATCAAACATAAAGTCCTTTGCGTCGAAATTATCGGCCGTCGATGTGAATTTTTTCAAAAGCTTATATTCCTCACCGTCATCGGAGGTGTAAACCGAAAACTCCTGAAAGTGCCCGGTCAGATTTCCGTCCTGACGCGGAATATACCTAAGCCCCTCAACGGTGTGGCTGTATCCGAGGTCATAGGTTATATCCTGCGGAAGCTTGCCCGAAATCATTTCGGTATGCCAATAAGTAAGACTGTTGCCGTCCGCCAAATTTTCCACTCTGTAGGCACTGTTCCCCGTGCATTCAACCTGCATTCTGTCAAAAAGCACTTCCTTAAGCTTAATCGAGTCATATTTTTCCTCGTCGTACAGCTTTTGCTTTCCCGTTGCTTCGAGGTCTTTATAGCCTTCCTTTGCCGAAACAAGCCGCAACTCTCCTGCCGAGGCGTATCCTCCCGTTGCGGAAAGAATTAAAAGCTTAACCGACTTAACCTTGATGTTCGCGCCGAAATATGCGGTTTTCGCGCTCGTGTCCGCACCCCACGTACCGCTGGCCGCAAGCATATAATCCTTGCCGTTTGCGGAAACGTAAATTTCGTATTTTTGGCATATTCCCGGGCCTCCGTCCGCGCGCGGGTAATAGCGATAGCCCGACACAAGCTCCTCCTTGGGAAGCGTTATCGTTATGCTTTGCGGAAGCTCTGCCTTAGGCCGGATCATGGTGTGCCAATGGCTTTTCAGGTCGGAATCGATCGCTCTTTCGGGCACCTCGCATAAAATGCCGTTATTAGCATTAATGCTTGATGCTTCAAGCGTCCAGCCTTCGATGTCAAGCTCATCTTCATTAAGCTTTGCGTAAGCTCTGCCGCTCATAATCAGCACGAGGATTAAAATTGCAGGGAATATTTTTTTTCTGTTCACAGTATCTCAAGCCTCCTTAAAACCCAAGGCCTTTTGCCGTTTTCAGGGCATCATCGGTTATATCCGCTTTTCCGAAAAGCGAAACGTCACCGTCGGTCAGGCATTTCATGCCGTACACATCTTCATAAAAACTCAGGGGAATGTAAAGGCCGCCATCATGATAAATC
>CAZRUB010000169.1:0-3316 GCA_964603185.1 uncultured Ruminococcus sp. | reverse complement strand
ATCAAAGCCTTGGCCTTGGCTGAAAACAGCATTCGAAAAATAAAAGTGCCGCAAGAGTGGGCAAGCGAAAAGCCGAAGCCCGAGCAAAAGACGGAGAATGTCTTTGGCGGATTTACGGAAAGAATTATGCTTCCCGTAAACGAGCTTTTGGGAAATGAGCTTCCGGTTTCGGCATTTGCCGATATGCCGGACGGAAGAATTCCGCTCGGAACATCACGCTTTGAAAAGCGCGGCATTGCATCGATGGTGCCGGTATGGGACGAAAAAAAGTGTATTGAATGCAATCGGTGCTCGGCAATTTGCCCTCACGCGGCCATTCGGCCGTTTGCAATGACCGATGAGGAGCTTTTCCGAGCTCCCGTCGGAATGAAATATAAAAATATGCGCGGAAGACCTTATAAGTTTACGGTTCTTGTTTCGCAATTGGATTGCACCTCTTGCGCAAACTGTGTTAATATTTGTCCGGAAAAGGTGAAGGCGCTTTCTTTTAAGCCGCTTGCCGAGGAAGCGCAAAATCAGTGCTTTTTCGATTATGCGGTTGAAAATGTTTCCGAAAAGGACGATTTATGCTTGAATGTCACAGATATAAAAAATCTGCAGTTTCGCAGTCCGCTTTTGGAATTTTCTGGAGCGTGTGCCGGATGCGGAGAAACACCTTACGCGAAGCTTGTTACTCAGCTTTGCGGCGACAGAGCATATATAGCAAACGCAACCGGCTGCTCCTCCATATGGGGAGCGAGCTCCCCCTCCGCTCCTTATGCAATGAATAAAAGCGGGAAAGGCCCGGCGTGGGCAAGCTCTCTTTTCGAGGATAATGCGGAGCTTGGGGTAGGAATGGCATTGGCGGCGGAACAAATGCGAAAAAATATAGCCGAAATGCTTTCGGAAATCGAAGATGAGCGCGTAAAAAATGCATATAACGCTTGGTTCGAAACGTTTGATGATTTCGATAAGAACGCATCCGCATCCGAAGAGCTTATTGTTGCCCTTGAAAATTGCAAGGATGACAAGGCAAAGGAGGTCTTGAAGCTTAAAGAATTTATTTCCAAAAAAGCAATATGGATTTTCGGCGGCGACGGTTGGGCGTACGATATAGGCTTCGGAGGACTTGACCATGCTTTATCAACGGGAATGGACATCAACATATTGGTTTTTGATACGGAGGTGTATTCCAACACGGGAGGGCAAGCGTCAAAGGCTACTTCAATGGGAGCGGTTGCGTATTTCGCCGAAAACGGAAAAGGAACCCATAAAAAGAAGCTTGCCGAAATGGCGATGACCTACGAAAATGTGTACGTGGCCGAGGTTTCGTTCGGATACGACATGAACGGAACGTTAAAAGCCTTCACCGAAGCCTTGAACCATCACGGCCCTTCTGTTATAATTGCTTATTCGCCTTGCATAAACCACGGAATCAAGGGCGGATTAAGAAATATCGCGGAGGTGATGAAAAATGCGGTAGACTCGGGCTATCGTGCCATGTATCGATACAATCCCTGCTTAAAGGAGGAAGGCAAAGCTCCCTTGTTTTATGACGAAAGGCCGAAAAAAATGCGGTTTAATGATTTTTTGATGAACGAAGGGAGATTTTATTCTCTTTATATAAAGGATCCCGAAAGGGCGAAAAAGCTTTTCGGTGATGCGGAAGAAAACGCAAACGAAAAGCTTAAATATCTTAAAGAAAAATGTGATACTGTAAAGTGATTATAAGCCCTCCGCAGTGCATAAAAAGCACGGCGGAGGGCAACGGCGGGAGGAATTTAAATGATAAAGGATTATAACAAAACAATTAAAGCGTGCTTCTTGGGCTACATAGTACAGGCGATAGTCAACAATTTTGCACCCATGCTTTTCGTAAGGTTCGGAACAGAGTACGGCATTGCGCTTTCGAAAATAACAATGCTTATTACAATTAATTTTCTGCTTCAGCTTTTGATTGATTTTGCTTCGGCTTTTTTCATCGATAAAATAGGGTATAAGGCCTCGGCCGTTATTGCGCATTTTTTTGCGTTTTCGGGGCTTGCGGCATTGGCAGTTCTGCCGGAGGTGTTCGGCAATCCGTTTACCGGAATTGTAATTTCGGTTTTATTATATGCGGTCGGCGGCGGGCTTTTGGAGGTCGTGATAAGCCCGACTGTCGAAGCATGCCCGAGCGAGCATAAGGATAAAACAATGAGCCTGCTTCACTCCTTCTATTGCTGGGGGACGGTTGCGGTTGTGCTTTTTTCCACGCTGTATTTTGCCGTTATCGGAATAGAAAAATGGAAAATTCTTTCCGTTATTTTTGCGGCGGTGCCTTTGGTTAACGGTATTTTGTTCACGCGTCTTTCCGTCCCGGAGCTTTCGGAGGGGGAGGGCGAGAAAACGAGCCTGACGAGCCTTTTCAAAACGAAGCTTTTTTGGTTGTTTATGATAATAATAATGTGCTCCGGAGCATGTGAGCAGGCGGTGAGCCAGTGGGCATCGGTGTTTACGGAGAAGGCGCTGGGCATATCCAAAAGCGTCAGCGATCTTGCGGGGCCTTTGATTTTTTCCGTGTTCATGGGACTATCGAGAACGATTTACGGAAAATACGGCGAACAAATAAATATGGACAGGATGTTTTCCTTCAGCGGGGGCTTGTGCTTATTGTCGTATCTTTTGATTTCATTTTCCCCCTCGGCTTTGCTTGCGCTTTTCGGAATGGCGACAGCAGGCTTTTCCGTCGGCATATTGTGGCCCGGAACTTACAGTATGGCTTCCTCGCAAATAAAGGGCGGCGGAACAAGAATGTTTGCTTTTCTTGCGCTTGCGGGTGATTTCGGGTGTTCGGCAGGGCCTGCTGTTGCCGGAAAAGCGGCATCGATATTTAACGATAACTTGAAAATCGGCATTTTGACGGCATTGATTTTTCCGACAGTTTTAATTGCGACGCACCTTATAAATTTACATACAAAGAAGGAAAAGTAAAAAACGAAGGGACAGTCCCTTCGTTTTTTATGTGATATGTTATGTTATTTTTCCGTTATAAGCTCCGTGCCGCCCATGTAAGGTCTTAACGCTTCGGGGATTTTGATGCTGTAATGCTCTCCGTCAAACTCAAGGTTGTTTTCAAGGAAAGCAATAAGCATTCTCGGGGGAGCAACAACCGTGTTGTTAAGGGTGTGGGCAAGATACTTTCTGCCGTCCGCACCTTTAACTCGAATTCCCAGGCGTCTTGCCTGCGCATCGCCCAGGTTGGAGCAGGAGCAAACCTCAAAATATTTCTGCTGCTTGGGTGACCATGCTTCAACGTCATAGGATTTAACCTTAAGATCCGCCAAATCTCCGGTGCAGC
>CAZRUB010000168.1:0-3337 GCA_964603185.1 uncultured Ruminococcus sp. | reverse complement strand
GAAGCATTTTTTCCTCATAATAACAGTCGCACCTCATGTTGTTTCTGACCGTTACATCGGGGTTTAGCTCTTCACCCATATGTATGACGATTTCGTCGTTTTTTCTTCCGACCGCCGTAAACGTGAGATATCCCGCCATTTCCCGACCGAAATCAACGAAAATCGACCTTTCCCTCTTCTCGATAAGGGCGGGCTTTACCTCATAAACCTCCTGCTGCCTTGTCGGCTGCGGAATCAATTTATAGTCAACGTATTTCTTTATTTTTGCGTTTTCCCAATAGGAGTCATCGAAGCCTGCTTTTTCGAACCCGACCTCCCTTGCGGAGGCGTCATAGCATTCGCGAAGTCCCGTATCGCAGCAGGTTATTTTCCCGAGACTTGTAAACGCCGTATGGTAGGCGCATTTAACATTCTCATCGCTTTTCAGCACAAGCCTTCCGTTGCTCACAACGTCGAAAATCACGCCGTGCCGCTCATCTCCGCTTACCCACACTCTGTTGATAAGCCCCTGATAATACGAATGTATCGCAATGACGTTTTCGCCCTTTACGAGGTAGTCCGAAATTTCGACCTCATTGTAATAATATTTGAAGGGATAGCCCGGGCACGGCCCCATTGTAACAAATTCACCGTTAACGTAGAGCTTGTAGTAATCGTCGGCGCTTATGTATATTTTTGTGTTTGAAATATCGTCGGCATTAAATTTTGCACGAAAAAGAATATGCTTGCCCAAAAGCTCCGCTCTCGGCACATAATCGCTTTTAACCTGCGCCTTATGAAACACATTTACCGGAGCAAGACTGTAAAAATCGGAATTTGTAATCCATTTTCCCGAGAATTCCCTCACAAAAATCTCTCCCCACACAATAGAATTTTTCTTATCGAAGCGCTGCCGCCCGCAGCCGAAAAGGCGCTCTATCGCTCTTCGCGGAAATACGCAAGACCCAATGCCTCCGGCGGTTGATTTTCCTTTTTGTTTCTCACGCTCGTGAATATAAGAACCGCAATGGTAACAACATAAGGCAGCATATTGAATATGGCAACGGCACTGCGGCTTAAGCCCGAAATGTATGAATATGCAATATACAAGCCGCCGAAAATGAACGAGCCGAGTATTCCTATATTCGGCTTCCAGAGCGCGAAGATAACAAGAGCAATGGCAAGCCACCCTCTGTCGCCGAAGCCGCCGTTTGTCCATGAGCCGCCGGTATAATCCAATATAAAATAAAGGCCGCCCAGACCGGCAATCGCACCGCCCGTAATCGTTGCCAGATATTTATATTTTATAACATTGATTCCCGCCGCGTCCGCGGTTGCGGGATTTTCGCCCACCGCGCGAAGCTGAAGCCCGATTCTTGTTTTCTTAAGCACAAATGCGGCAACGAGCGCTATTGCTATGGCAAGATAAACCAAAAAGCCATAGGAGAACAAAACCTTTCCCCAGCCGCCCAATTTCGACGCAAAAGGAAGCGTGGTCTTAAAATAATCCGCCGTGGTTTTAACCGAAAGATTTCCGCCGGGGCCGAATATTTTGGTCAGCGAGCCGCCGAAGAAATCACCGAAGCCGACGCCGAAGGTTGTGAGCGCAAGCCCCGTTACATTCTGGTTCGCACGCAGGGTTATCGTTAAAAAGCTGTAGATAAGCGCAAGAAGGGCCGACCCCAAGACAGCGGAAAGGAAAGGAATAACAATGCACCAAAACGGATGCGGAGTATCCACCGAGCGCTCATAAATATACGCGCCGATAACGCCGGCCGCGCCGCCCATATACATAATGCCGGGAATACCGAGATTAAGATTTCCCGATTTTTCGGTTATAATCTCTCCCGTCGAGCCGAATAAAAGAGGCACGCCCTGAACAATGGCCTTATTTATTATTGTAGCTAACATTTATTGCGCCTCCTTATGCTTTTTTCTGAGGTTCACCTTGTAATTAACGAAAAATTCGCTTCCGATTATGAAAAACAGAATTATGCCCGTCAATATATCGGAAATGCTTTCGTTAAGGCCGCAGGCTGTTGCGATTTCACCGGCGCCGCCCTCCAAGAACGCAATAAGGAAGGATACCGCAACCATGACAGCCGGATTGAACTTTGCAAGCCACGAAATCATAATCGCCGTAAAGCCCATTCCGCCGGCGGTGTTCGTATCGATTGTGTGGTGTGTTCCCGATACGAGCAAAAGCCCGGCAACGCCGCACAACGCACCGGAAAGCGCCATTGTGCGCAGGATTACCTTTTTTACGTTGATTCCGATGTAGCGCGCGGTGTTGGTGCTTTCGCCCACAACGGAAATCTCATAGCCGTGCTTGGAATACTTAAGATAAATATACATTCCTATCGTAAGCAGGGCGACAACTATAATGTTGAGCAAATACTTCTGCCCGAAAAATGTGGGAAGCCAGCCGCCCCCGGTATTCATATTGATTACGCCCACATGGTTGGAGCCCTTGGGATTCTCCCACAAAACCATAAAATACGAAATAAGCTGCATGGCAACGTAGTTCATCATCAAGGTGAAAAGCGTTTCGTTTGTATTGAAATTCGCCTTGAATATTGCGGGAATCAAGCCCCAAAGCATGCCTGCCGCAATTGCGGCAAGTGCCATGAGAGGCAAAAGCAAAAACGACGGCATCGAATTTCCGAAATATATCATCATCGCCGCGCTTGCAAGGCCGCCTATCAGGGTTTGCCCCTCCGCACCGATGTTCCAAAACCTCATTTTGAAGGCCGGTGTAACCGCAAGCGATATGCAAAGCAGCATCGCCAGCTTTTGCAGGGTGTTCCACATCTTTCTGGCGGAGCCGAAGGTTCCGTTAAACATCTGCGTATAAACCTTAAGCGGATTATAGCCCGTCAAAAGCACTATGACAAACGAGCAAATGACCAATGCCAAAAGAATGGCAATAAGCCTTACGCCCCATGATTTATACCAAGCCATGGCATCACGCTTGGATACATGCACCAGCGGATCGTGATTGTGTTTTTCATTCTTCGCCATCAAAGGTCACCTCGCTTTTAGTCATCAACATACCGATTTGCTCCTTCGTTGCGCTTCTTGCGTCAACAATATCGCTTACCTTGCCGCCCGATAAAACCATTATACGGTCGCAAAGCTCCAAAAGTACATCCAAATCCTCCCCCACAAATATAACCGCAACGCCTTTTTTCTTCTGCTCGTTCAAAAGATTGTATATAAGGTACGAGGAATTTATGTCCAGCCCTCTGACGGGGTATGCCGCCATAAGAACCGTGGGTGATGAAGCAATCTCACGTCCGACCAATACCTTTTGAACGTTTCCGCCCGAAAGCCTTCTTACCGGCGTTTTCGCGTCGGG
>CAZRUB010000167.1:0-3346 GCA_964603185.1 uncultured Ruminococcus sp. | reverse complement strand
CGCGCACCCCATCACCGCAACCGTAATATCCTTTTCCACTGTCGAAAGCCGTCTGTCCACATCATCCGCAATTTTGATCAGGTCAATTTTCGTTCTTCCGCAGGTTGGGCATGATATCAGCCGCGGTCCTTTTCTGAGGCCCAGCGACTTAAGAATTTCAATTCCGGCGCGAACCTCCTCAACCGGGTCCGCCGTAAGCGACACCCTTAACGTATCGCCGATACCGTCCAACAGAAGCGCACCTATTCCTATGGACGAGCGTATCACCCCTCCGTATATGGTGCCCGCCTCCGTCACTCCGATATGAAGCGGATAGTCAAAGCTTTCAGCCGCCAGACGATATGCTTTTACCGTTGTTTTAACATCGGACGCCTTAAGGGATACGGCTATATCGTGAAAATTACAGTCCTCCAGCATTTTAATGTGCTTTTCGGCACTTTTCACCATGTTTTCCGGCGTGGCCGCGCCAAATTCTTTTTCGATTGAGCCTGAATTAACACCTATTCTTATGGGAACATTTTTTTCCTTTGCGGCGGCGGCAACCTTTTTCACGTTTTCCATAGAGCCGATATTCCCGGGATTTATTCTGATTTTTGCGGCGCCGGCCTCAATGCTCATCAATGCCAGCTTATAATCAAAATGAATGTCCGCTACCACAGGGACGGGAGCTTTTTCGACAATCTCACGAAGCGCTTTTGCCGCCTCGATATTCGGCACCGTCACCCTTACTATGTCGCAGCCCGCCCTATAAAGTCTGTCAAGCTGCGAAAGCGTGGCAAAAGCATCGGCGGTTTCGGTGTTCGTCATGGACTGCACGCTTATTTTGTTTCCCCCGCCTATTTTAACATTTCCTACGGATATTTCCTTTGTCATTTCATTCAGCCTCCCGATAAAGCTTTCCTTCACGCATTATGCGAAAAAGCTTGTCTTCTCCGTTTTCCTTAAGGTAATTTAGCAAAAAATAAAGCTTTTTGTATGTGTCGGGGTGCATCGCCCCTTCATCGGTGCTCTTCAATAAATATTCCAACGCCGACGCGTCGGTATATTCGGCACGCTTATATATTTTGGAAGCGGCAATTCTGTCGCACACCATCTCTTTAATATATTTATCGGGCATGGGCACCGGTTCGTAACGCTTTGTTTTCGGATTAACATCGCTCCAATATTCGAAATGATGCTTGTTTCTTCCCTTGTGATGCATCCACGCCGATGAATATCCGTAAAGCTCCCTCGCACGCTCATTCGGGCTTCGTGTTCCCTGATAAAGGCGCGCCGAAGGAATAAATTCCGTCAACGAATATTTTGATAAATCGTGAAAAAGCCCCGAAAACCCTATTCCGGCACGAAAACAATTTTTTATTACCTCATGTCTGTGCTTTGTTATCGTTGCAAAATGCTTTATGATGTGCACCGAAAAAGCGCCTCCCTCAAAATCATTTAAGCTTTATATCCATTCCGTTAACCTCAACATTATCGTCGGCACGTATCATTATGTATTTTGTTCCGTTTATATCCTCAACGGAAACAAGCTCCTTTTTTTCGGGGTTAACCTTAATAACAACATCCGGGGTTTTAACCTCAAACTTCTTTACATCAATCATGTTTTCCGGGCTTATCTCGGCATTTTCGCCGAAAACCTCATCATAGCTTTCTCCGAAGGCCTCAACGCTTTCTTCTTCGATTCCGCATGAAGACAAAACTCCCTCGGCAGCACTTTTGGTGAAAAGCAACGGCTCATCCTCTCCGGAATTTTTATGCTCCTCCAGCAGGTCGGAAATTCTTTCGTTTACCGCCTTCACAACCTCGAAGTCAAGCTTGTCCCCCAATGCCGAAGCGAGGCATTCGGAAAAGCTTTCTTTTTGCTGCTCCGCGGGCATTTGAAAGCCGCAATTGAAAATTTTTTCCATAAAGTCTTCCTGATTTTCAGCGGTATTTTTCGTGTAATAAAGAGCACTGTATATATTGGACGAGCGATCGTCAAACGCGGGAAACAGAAAGCCTATTTCCGGCGCGCATATAACCGTATCTCCCGCAAGACACTTAAAAGAATTATCGTAGGCATGAAACGAAAGCGCACCCTTGGTACGCTTCACCGGGCATATACTGCATACTATGTAGGAATAAACCTGACTTGAATCCTCGTCACGCTCCAGATTTTGGGAATAAGAAAACACATCATAGTTGTCGCAGGCAAGCAAGATAACATAGCTTTCGCCTATCGAAATGCTTTCCGCCGCCTTTTTAAAAAAGCTCTCAACCGCTTCATCGTCCGAAAGCGCCGATTTTTTCAGCTTCATAAGCAGTCCGTGCTCCTCGCTTGCCTCCACCTGTGAGGTGGAAAAGTTTATATCTATAAGATTTTTCTTTAATCTTCCCGAAAGAGCCTTCTTCATTACCGCAAGAATACGCTCGGTTTCATCATTGCTTGTCACGGCAAGCGATTGATTGAAGGTTGTTACAATTTCGCCCTTATCGTTCACAAAGCACCCTCTGACATTTCCGATATTGCACTTATCGGGTCGAAAGCGCCTTCTTATTTCTCTCAATTCTTTTTCGTTCATATTTTTTCTCCTTGTAATGGTATTCATTTAATTATAACACTTTTTATTAAAAAAATCTACCCCCATTTGCTTATTTTATATGCTGTTAATTTCCATCCGTAAAATTTTCAAAAAAGGAATAATAATTCTCCGTTTGTTGAAAATAAGTACAGTAAATACACAAAAAGGAGTTTTTTATTATGAAAGCAACCGGTATCGTCAGAAGAATCGACGACCTCGGCAGAGTAGTTATTCCCAAAGAAATCCGCCGTACGTTAAAAATACGCGAGGGCGACCCTCTTGAAATATACACAAATTCCTCCGGCGAGGTTATATTCAAAAAATATTCCCCCATAGGCGAGCTGGGAGATTATGCGTCGGGCTATGCCGAAACACTTTCCAAAACCGCCGGCAAGCCCGTTTGCATAACGGATAAGGATAACGTTATCGCCGTTTACGGAGTGCCCAAAAAGGAGCTTGCCGAGAAAAAAGTCAGCCATGAGCTGGAAAAAATCATATCCGAAAAAACAAGCTTTGTGCTGCAGCCGGGAGCCTTAAGCCAACCGGAAATTGCCGACGGCATCGCCAAATATCGTGCCGGGGTTATCATGCCCATTATCTCCTCCGGCGATTCGATAGGCTCGGTCGTACTCTTGGCGGACAACGGCACACAGATGTGCGAAGCCGACGAAAGGCTTGCCGGCGCCGCGGCCGGATTTCTTGCGCACCAAAGGGAATTATAGGCGGCGTTGTCCGCTTACATAAATTTCGGTATATCAAAAAAAGAAACCGTCAATAATAACTAT
>CAZRUB010000166.1:0-3351 GCA_964603185.1 uncultured Ruminococcus sp. | reverse complement strand
GAAAATAAAAAAACAGTTGACAAAATGAATTTTATGTGATAATATAATTCTAAACCGATGAACAAGAGTAGTAATTATGATGTAACACCCTAAAAGAGAGTCGCAGGCGGTGGAATTGCGGCAGGGTCGGTCATGATGAATGGACTTGCGAGGGCAAACTGAGCCGTTAAGGTTAGGGGCGACGGAGGCCTACCGTATAAATTGGCAGACATATGTTGGTATGTCGTGAGGTGCATTTCCTTGTGAAATGAATTTGGGTGGCAACGCAGGAGCTTTCACACTCTTGTCCCAAGCTTTTGGGATGAGAGTGTTTTTTTTCATTTAAAAGTCGGTGCACAGGCGAGAGCGAAGCACTCCTTTCCGAAATCGGCATAAAATAATTTCAAAATGCATCAATTGAAAGTGAGGAAGAAAAAATGAAGGTTATGAAAAAGATTTTTGCTGGAATGCTGGCACTGGCACTTTGCGCTTCGCTTACGGCGTGCGGTGAGGCCGACAAAAACAAGGACGGTGACGCTGCGGCAAAATACAAAGTCGGAATTATTCAATACGTAAGCCATCCTTCGCTGGACAATTGCTACCGCGGAGTTGAAGAGGCGCTCAAAGAAAGCTTCGGCGATAACCTGGTGATAGAGCGCCAGATAGGCTCCGATTCTTCTCCCGATTCGGACTGTGCAACATATGCTTCGCAGTTTGCCGCGAAAAACTACGATATGATTTTGGCGATTGCAACACCGGCGGCAACAAGCGCGTTTGCCGCGGCGGAGGATAAGGACATTCCGGTTGTTTTCTGCTCCGTGTCGGACCCGGTCGGTGCGGGCATTGCGGAAAGCTTGGAAAAGCCCGGCTATAACTGCTCGGGAACCTCGGATGTTTTGGATATGGACGCGCAGGTTGCTTTGATTAAGGCGATGCAGCCCGAGGTTAAAAAAATCGGCGTTTTATACACAACAAGCGAATCGAATTCCATCGCTCAGCTTAAGCTTTTGACCGCGGCTGCCGAAAAAGAGGGGATTGAGGTTATCTCCAAGGGCATCCAAACCGATGCGGACATTCCCTCCGCGGCTTCGGCGCTTGCTTCCGAGGTGGACTGCATAAACAATTTCACGGATAACAAGGTTGTGAACAATCTTTCGGTGCTTCTTTCGGCGGCGGAGGATAACGGAATTCCCGTATACGGCTCGGAGGTGGAGCAGGTTAAAAACGGTTGTCTTGCTTCGATTTCCATTGACTACGTCGCACTGGGAAGGGTGACGGGCTTCATGGCCGCGGACGCGCTTTCGGGCGCTTCGCTGGCCGATATGTCGGTTAAAACGATTTCCGAGGGTACCCCCGTTGTAAATACCGAGGTTATGGAGGCATTCGGAATGTCGCTTCCGGAGGGCTATGAAAATATCGAGCAGGTATAAATAAAAAACGCAAGGCGGTCGGGAGGGTGTGCCCTCCCGACCTATAAGGAGAATAAACATGCTTTCAATGCTTTTGGGGTCGTTGGATGTAATACTTCAGGACGGCTTTATGTATTCGCTCATTGCGATGGGCTATTATGTTTCATATTCAATTCTCGATTTCCCCGACCTTACGGCGGAGGGTACGGTTTTATCCGGAGGGGTAACCTTCGGGCTTTTGGTGAAGGCAGGTGTTTCGCCTCATATAGCGATGATATGCGCGTTTTTGGTGGGCTTCGTTTTCGGCTCGGTAACGGGCTTCCTTCACGTTAAGCTTAAAATTCGCCCTCTTTTGTGCGGAATTCTTGTTTCGACAGGGCTTATTTCCGTTAACCTTATTGCAACGGTGGTGGGCATGGGCGGCTCGTTTTCCGGGGACGGCGCGCTTTCCACCATTGACCTGGGCAGAAGCGTTCCCACGGTTTTAAGGGTTTTCCCCTCCTCGCTTTTGCCGACGGATTTTTTCGGCTTTAATTTAAGAAAGCTTATAACCTTTTTTGTGATTGCGCTTATTTTCAAGCTTATTTTGGACTGTTACTTAAAAACCAAAAACGGCCTTCTGCTTCGCGCAACCGGCGCTAACGCGCAGTTTGTTACCATGCTTTCGCGGGATGCGGGCAAAAGCAAAATTCTCGGCCTTGCGATAGGAAACGGCTTTGCGGCGGCGGCCGGCGCATTGATCGTTCAAAGCCGCGGAAACGTTAACCAGAATGTGGGCATAGGAATGATAGTAATCGGTCTTGCGTCGCTCATTATCGGGCTTTCGGTGTTTTCCAAGGTTCGCTTTTTGAAGCCCACAACCAAGGTTATTTTGGGCTCCGTAATTTATCAGGGGTGCTTGGGCTTTGCCACGTTTTTGGGCGTTCCCTCCGCTTACAACAAAATCATTATGGCGGTGCTTTTCACAATAGCGCTTGTGATAAGTCAAAAAAGCAAAAAAGGCGGTGTGAAAAATGCTTGAGCTTAAGGGGATAAAAAAAGAATTCAATTCGGGAACACCGGATGCGGTGACTCTTTTTGACGGGTTCGATTTTACGGTAAGCGAAGGAGAATTTGTTTCGGTTATCGGCTCAAACGGCTCCGGCAAGACGACTCTGCTTAATTTGGTTTGCGGCTCCGCCGCTCCGGACGAGGGCACTGTTTCCTTCGGAGGAAGGGACATCACGCGGCTTCCGGAATATAAAAGGGCGGCGTTTATAGGCCGTGTGTTTCAGGATCCGTCAATGGGCACCTGCCCGGAGCTTACGATAATGGAGAATATGGCGCTTGCGGATAACAAGGGAAAGCGCTTCGGCTTGTCCGTTGCGGTCAACAAAAAAAGAACGGATTATTATAAGTCGCTTGCGGAGCAGTGCGGCATGGGGCTTGAAAACCGCATGAACGTTAAGGTGGGCGCCCTGTCGGGCGGTCAGCGCCAGGCTCTTGCGCTCGTTATCGCCAATATGACGGACATCAAGCTTCTTATTTTGGATGAGCATACTGCGGCGCTTGACCCGAAAACAAGCGAAAACATAATGCTTCTTACGGATAAAATGGTAAAGGCTAACGGAATAACAACGCTTATGGTAACGCATAATTTGAGGTTTGCCGCAACATACGGCTCGCGCCTCGTCATGATGCATGAGGGAAAGTGCGTTATGGATTTATCCGGCGAGGACAAAAAGAACGCAAGGGTTGACGATATGCTGGCTAAGTTCTGTGAAATCAGCATCGAAACGGGAAACTGAGAAGCCGATTATTCTCCTTCGGCAAACAATGCAAAAAACAGATTTCAACAAAAAGCAATTAAATGCGAAAAAGTGCTTGACATTTGACGGCTTTTTTGATATAATATTTTTTGCATTGAGAAATGGACCATTAGCTCAGTTGGTTAGAGCAACCGGCTCATAACCGGTCGGTCCGG
>CAZRUB010000165.1:0-3368 GCA_964603185.1 uncultured Ruminococcus sp. | reverse complement strand
GTTCGTGCGGTGCTCAGACGATATGAGAAAACAAATTCGCACAAAGAATATCGTATAGGCGATTTATATGTTAATCCCGAAAAGCATATCATAAAAGTATGCGGCGAGGAAATAATGCTTTCCTTTAAGGAATACTGTCTTTTAATTATCCTTTTGGAAGCGGAAGGAAAGGTTGTATCCCGGGAAAAATTACTTGCAAACGTTTGGGGGGAATTTTACGAGGAATCCCGAACACTTGATGTGCATATCCGAAAGTTGCGCGTAAAGTTAAAAGCCGCAGGCGCCTTGATAAAAACGGTTAAAAATATCGGCTACAAGCTCGGGGGTGATTTATAAATGAAGGATAAAATATTCAGGGCATCGTTTTTAACCTCCATGCTTGTGCTTGCTATCAGTGTTTTATTGATGATAAGCGTGTTGTCAAGCTATTTTGAGGGCTTGATATTTTCGGAGCTGGAAAGCGAAACACAATATATATCCTATGGAATCCGAGACGGAGAAGCCGATTTTTTAAAAAGCTTTGAAAAGGAAAACAAGCGAATTACCATAATCTCACCGGACGGCACCGTTTTGGCTGACACAAAAGCGGATGCGGAAAGCCTGGAAAATCATTCGGAGCGCAAGGAGGTAAAGGAGGCTAAAGCAAACGGCTTCGGCAAAAGTGAACGATATTCCGATACATTAACCGAAAAAAATCTGTACTTCGCCAAAAAGCTTGACAACGGCAATATTCTCCGTGTGTCAACAACGCAAAATTCCGTTTGGGTAATTTTGCTCGGACTTATGCAGCCGATTCTTTTTATCATGGCCGTTGCCCTGGGGATTTCTTTGTTTTTGTCGTACAGGGTATCGAATTTCGTTATCAAGCCCATTAATGAAATTGACCTTGAAAATCCCGAAACGGCCGATACCTACGAAGAGCTTACACCGTTCCTTAAAAAAATTTCCGCCCAAAACAAAACAATTAAAAAGCAAATACGGGAAGCCGAAAAGAGTCGCGAGGAATTTCGGCTCATATGCGACAACATGAATGAGGGCTTTTTGGTTATCGATAAAAACGCAAGGATATTATCATTTAACAATGCCGCACTCATTTTACTCTCTGTCGATAACTCTGTGCCAAACAATGCGCTTGCGTTTAACCGTACCAAAAGCTTCAGAGAGGCTACACAAAAAGCACTTAACGGAAAAAGAGCCGAGGCCACGGAAAAAGTGCTCGGAAAAACCTACGACATAATCGCAAATCCCGTTTATCAAGCCGAAAAGGTAATCGGCGCGGTTATTGTGATAATCGATATAACCGAAAGCGCCGAACGCGAAAAATTAAGACGGGAATTTACATCAAATGTATCGCACGAATTAAAAACGCCGCTGACTTCGATTTCCGGCTTTGCGGAAATGATGAAGGAGGGAGGAACGCCCGATAAAACGGTTGTCGATTTTTCCGCCTCGATTTATGACGAGGCTCAAAGGCTGATAAGCTTGGTGGGTGATATAATGAAAATATCAGAGCTTGATGAGGGAGGAGCTTCGTTTGATACGGAAAAAGTGAACCTGTATCCGTTGGCAAAGGATGTTGCAAAGCGGCTGAAGCCGCTTGCCGAAAAGCAAAGTGTGATGCTTAACGTAATCGGCGGTGACGCATATGTTTCGGGTAACGAAAAAATTCTCGGCGAGATGATTTATAACCTCTGTGACAATGCGATAAAATATAATAACCCCGGCGGCATGGTTGATATATTTATAACCTCATCCGAAAACAAAACAAGGCTCACGGTACGGGATACGGGAATAGGCATTCCCAAGGCGGAACAATCAAGGGTTTTCGAAAGGTTTTACCGAGTGGATAAAAGCCGCTCAAAATCCGCCGGAGGTACGGGACTCGGGCTTGCGATTGTTAAGCACGGCGCAATGTATCATAATGCAAAAATTCAGCTTGAAAGCACGGAGGGGAAGGGGACAAGCGTCACACTTGAATTTACCGGATAAATGTTGATAAAAGCTGTTGTCGATTATATAAAAAGAGCATTAAGCTTTTGTAATGTGCTTGGTTTAATGCTCTTTTTTCTGTGTTATGAAGCAGCACGGCCTTCCGTACGGTAAATTTAACAATATTTGATATCAAAAGACAAATTAAGCTCTTTACGAATCAAAGCTTTTGTGGTATAATACACAGATGAAAAGTAATATATAAGGAGCGATTGTTATGGATTATAAAGATAAGTATGCACAGTGGTTAAATAACCCCGCGCTTGACGTTAAGCTTAGGGAAGAGCTTTTATCGATAAAGGATAACGATAACGAAATCAAAGAGCGCTTCGGTGCGGAGCTTGCCTTCGGCACAGCCGGTCTTCGCGGAATTATTGCGGCGGGAACAAACCGAATGAACATATATGTTGTAAGAAGGGCGACCAAGGCATTGGCAATACACCTTCTCTCAAATGAAAAAAATCCAAGCGTTGTTATAGGTTATGATTCGCGCCATAAATCCGATGCTTTTGCACGGGAGGCCGCGGAAACGCTTACGACATACGGAATAAAGGTTTACCTTTTTAGCGAGCTTAAGCCTGTTCCCGAGGTTAGCTTCGCAACGAGATATTTGAAATGCTCTGCCGGCATTATGGTTACGGCAAGCCATAATCCGTCAATATATAACGGATATAAGGTTTACGGAAGCGACGGATGCCAGATAGGCCCGGACACGGCGGACAGTATCGTTGGCATTATACACTCCTTGGACTTGTTTTCCGAGCCTCAAGCTCCGGTTAATCGGGAGCTTATTACTCTCATCGGAGAAGACATCGAAAACGAATTTTTGAAAAATGTTTTAAAGCAGCAAATTAATCCCGATGCAGTGAAGCAAGCGGGGGATAGGTTTAAGATTATTTACACGCCCTTTCACGGCACCGGCTACAAGCCCGTTATGAAGGCCTTTGACAAAATCGGAATCAAAAATGTGTATACCGTTAAGGAGCAGTGCACGCCCGACGGTGATTTTCCGACGGTTAAATCGCCGAATCCCGAAGACAAGGAAGGCTTCGCTCTCGGTATAGAGATGGCAAAAAAGCTTGACGTTGACCTTATTTTGGGTACCGACCCCGATTGCGACAGGGTGGGAATCGTTGTTAAAAATTCAGAAGGCGAATACGTTACCATGACAGGGAACCAGGTGGGCGCACTTCTTACGGAATATATATTATCGGAACGAAGCCGAAAAGGAACCCTACCCAAGAATCCCTTTGTTGCGAAAACAATTGTAACGACCGATATTATACGAAGCATCGCACAAAGCTATAATGTAACCATGTTTGAATGCCTGACGGGCTTTAAGTATATCGGCGAGCTTATCAAAAACAACGAAGAAAACG
>CAZRUB010000164.1:0-3388 GCA_964603185.1 uncultured Ruminococcus sp. | reverse complement strand
TTGCAAGCGCCTTATACTCCTCTATATCCTTTTTTCCTTTTTTACTGAGCCGAAAATCGTTCCCGTCATTTTCGAACCAGCCGTAATAATTCCTCATAACCGCATCCTTCGCCTTGGGATATCCGCTTATATCGGCAATATCGCAAAGGGCGATTTTTTTATATTTTTTTGCCAAGGACGCTATAAGAACGCACCGCTCACGATATACCGTGACCGTTTTGCCGTTCGTGCCGCCTGTGTTTAAGTCACCGTGACGGAGAGAAAACTCCTCATCAAGCTTCTCGCGTTTTTTTCTGTTTCTGCTTTTTGCCGCCGCCCTGTCATACTCCTTGGGCGGAAAGGTAACCCTTGCGCCGTCCTCCTTAACCGTGATAAGCCCTATTTCCAGCCTCCTTAAAACCGTTCCTATATTATGCCATTTACGCAAGCCGCTTTTTTTCGGGCCGGGCACCGCAATATACACCTTATCCGCCACATTCTGCCTCTGCACCGCCTGAACGATAACATCAAGATTAAGATGAAGCTTAAGCTCCGCCGCAATCGTTTCTCCGTTCGGCATAACGGCATAAACGTCACAATCCCCGACCTCGGCGCGCACCGAGGCCCCCATCTCTTCAAAAAGCGCCTTGACCGGTTCGTAAAGCTCTGTTTCGAGCATATAACCTTCTCCTTTATGATTGACTTTTCATATAATTATAGTGTATAATATTTACGAGGTGATGTCAATGAAAAAATTTGTTTCATGGAATGTAAACGGGCTTCGTGCCGTTGCCGAAAAAGGCTTTTACGATGTTGTTGCGTCCCTGGATGCGGATATTTTCTGCCTTCAGGAAACAAAAATGCAAGCAGGCCAGTTTGAGGTGGAACTTCCCCAATACCGCAAATATTTCAATTATGCCGAAAAAAAAGGCTATTCGGGTACCGCGGTTTTTTCCAAGGAAGAGCCTTTGTCCGTGACCTACGGAATAGGAATCCCGATTCATGACACGGAGGGGCGCGTTATAACTCTTGAGTTTGAAAAATACTATTTCGTCTGCGTATATGTTCCGAATTCTCAGGACGGGCTTAAGCGTCTTTCCTACCGAATGGAATTTGAAGACGCTTTCAGAGGATATCTTTGCTCTCTTAAAGCAAAAAAGCACGTAATCATAACGGGTGATTTAAACGTTGCCCATAACGAGATTGACCTTAAAAATCCGAAGTCCAATACCCATAACGCGGGCTTCACCGCAGAGGAACGCGAAAAATTCACGGAGCTTCTCGCTTCCGGCTTTCATGATACCTTTAGGGAGCTTTATCCCGATACCGTAACATACTCCTGGTGGTCATACCGCTTCCGTGCGCGGGAAAGAAACGCAGGCTGGCGTATAGATTACTTTTTAACAGATTCCATGGAATATGTGGCCGATTCCGTTATTCACACGGAAATTACCGGTTCTGACCACTGCCCGATTGAACTTTCGGTATCACTTTAATTATAAAAGATAGTTTTCTGACGGAAGGACTGATTTTTATAAAAAACACATTATTTGCGATAGGAGAAGCGCTGATTGACTTCATTCCGGACAAATCCGGGCGCTCAGAATCATTTTCGCCGAAAGTAGGCGGCGCGCCTGCAAATGTCTTAGGCGCTTTTGCCAAACTTGGAGGTCGCACTCAACTTATTACTCAGCTCGGAAATGACTTATTCGGTCACAAAATAGCCTCTGAGCTTAATAGCTTCGGCATAGGGCTAAAAAATGTTTTGTTTACCGATAAAGCAAACACCGCCCTTGCTTTTGTAAGTTTAAACGATGACGGAAACAGAACATTTTCTTTTTACAGAAATCCTTCTGCTGATATGCTCTATGACCCGTCAAACATAACCGATGAAATGTTTGACGAATGTTATGCTCTTCATTTTTGCTCTGTTTCATTAGGAAATTTTCCGATGAAAGAAGCTCATAAAAAAGCCATTCATACTGCCCAAAAGAAAAATGCCATAATCAGCTTTGACCCGAATTTGAGATTTCCGTTATGGAATGATAAATATTTGCTCAAAGAAGCAGTAAATGAGTTTTTGCCTGCTTCTGATATAGTTAAAATTTCCGATGAAGAGTCAAGCTTTATAACTGAAACTGACGATATTGAATCCGGGTGCAAAAAGCTTTTGAAAAATTCAAAAATCGTTATCTGTACCTGCGGATCCAAAGGGGCTTATGCATTCACTGAAAAATCATCTGTATTTGTCCCGGCTGAAAATGTGAAAGCCGTCGATACAACCGGTGCCGGCGATGCGTTTTGCGGTTCGTTTATCTATAATTTATATCAAAACGGATATGACCGCGATTCTTTGAATCTGATAACCTCAGAAGAATTAAAACGCTTTGTTTCAGCTTCAAACAACTACTGCAAAAAAAGCGTGCAAAGGTACGGGGCAATAGAATCTTATCCCAACTGTTTGTAATTAAAAACTCTGGTTTCTATTATTTAGGCTCCCCTTCGCCTTAGCGTCAGACAATATAAAAATAAGCATGTCGCTTTGCATAAGTGACATGCTTATTTTTTACCGCTGTTTTATGAATCCGGAAAACCCAAGGGTTACTGTCCGTTCTTTTTTGCCCATGTATCCTTAAGTGTAACAGTCCTGTTAAACGTCATATTTTCACTCTTGGAGTCGCGGCAGAAATATCCCAGGCGTACAAACTGGAATTTATCTCCGGCCTCAGCTTCCGCTAAAGACTCTTCCATTACACATCCGGTATATTCCTTAAGTGAATCCGGATTCAAGTAGTCAAGATAATATTCCCCCTCGTCAAGGTCATTAATGTTCGCCTTACTGAAAAGGAGGTCATACACATTAACGTCCGCCTTAACGAAACGCTTTGCCGATACCCAATGAATCGTGCCCTTTACTTTCCTTCCGTCAACGGGATTTGAGTTCTTGGTTTCAAGGTCGGCGGTGCAGCAAATTTCGGTAACATTTCCGTTTTCGTCGGTCGTTACCCTTTCGCACTTAATGATATAGGCGCCCATTAAGCGAACCTCGCTTCCCACCTTCAGACGGTGGAACTTGGGCGGCGGCACCAATGCGAAATCATCGCGTTCAATATAAAGCTCCTTCGTGAACGCAACCTTCCTTGTTCCGGCGCTTTCATCCTCGGGATTATTCGATATTTCAAAATATTCGGTTTTGTCCTCCGGATAATTTTCGATTATTACCTTAACCGGGTCAAGCACCGCCATACGGCGAAGCGCTTTTTTATTAAGGTCATTTCTCACGCAATATTCCAAAAGTCCGTAATCCACAACGCTGTCCGTCTTGGCAACACCGGCGCGCTTAACAAATTCCAAAATTGCTTCAGGGGTGTAGCCTCTGCGTCTTAATCCGGAAAGGGTAGGCATTCTG
>CAZRUB010000163.1:0-3415 GCA_964603185.1 uncultured Ruminococcus sp. | reverse complement strand
ACAAACCCGTCGGAAACGGTTCTCTGCAATTCCATGGGAATGATAGCGGGCGGCAACGGTGTTGTGTTTAACCCGCACCCCAATGCGAAGAGAACCGCGAACTATGCGGTTGACCTTGTAAACAGAGCGGTTTTGGAGGCAGGCGGCCCGGAGAACATCGTTGTTTCGGTTGAAAACCCCACAAAGGAATCCTCCGACGAAATGATGCAGTCGCCCATCGTAAGAATGCTTGTTGCAACAGGCGGCCCCGGTGTTGTTAAGGCACTTTTATCCTCCGGAAAGAAGGCAATCGGTGCCGGCGCCGGAAATCCCCCCGTTATAGTTGACGATACGGCGGATGTTATAAAGGCCGCTCGCGATATAGTAAACGGCGCAAGCTTTGACAATAACCTTCCCTGCATTGCGGAAAAGGAATGCTTTGCATTCGGAAGCATCGCGGACGAGCTTGTTTCCGAGATGCAGAAAAACGGCGCGTTCCTCATAAGGGGCGCGGATATTGACCGTCTTGTTAAGCTTTGCACCCTTGAAAAGAACGGCAAGCACGTTATAAACAAGGATTGGGTGGGACGCGACGCCAAAAAATTCCTGGATGCACTGGGAATCAACGCTCCCGCGGATACGAAGCTTATAATTTGCGAAACGGATAAAAATCATCCCTTCGTTCAGACGGAGCTTATGATGCCGATACTTGCCATAGTGCGTGTCGACAATATTGACCAAGCAATCGAATGGGCGGTTGAGGCAGAACACGGAAACAGACATTCGGCGCATATCCATTCCAAGAATGTTGACCATTTGACGCGCTTTGCACGTGCGGTTGAAACGACGATTTTCGTTAAGAACGCTCCCTCCTATGCCGGAATAGGCGCGGGCGGCGAGGGATATACAACCTTCACGATTGCCGGCCCCACGGGTGAGGGCTTGACCGCGGCTCACTCCTTTACAAGAAGCAGAAGATGCGTTCTTGTTGACGGCTTCCACATTGTATAATACCGAGAGGATTGAAATTAAATGAACGCATTCGGAATGATTGAGGTATACTCGTTTACAACGGCTCTCTGTGCGGCGGACATAATGGCGAAGGCGGCGGACGTTAAAATCATAGCTTTTGACAGAAACAGGCCGTTTGCGCCGGAAATTCCCGCTCCGCTCATCATGGGCGTTAAGGTTGAGGGCTCCGTTGCGGCGGTACAGGCCGCGGTGGAAAGCGGAGAGGCATATGCAAAATCCAAGGGCAGATTTATTGTGTCGCACGTTATTCCCCGCCCCTCGGAGGACGCCGAAAAAATGGCATACCTTTTGGACATTAACAGAGATAAATTTAACAAGAAAATGCCGAAAAGCTTTAAGGGTGTTGAATGTGATGAGGTGCCCTTCGGCAAGGCGCTGGGAATTTTTGAGGTTTCGGGATTTACGGCCGCCGTTGTCGGGTTGGACGCAATGCTGAAGGCGGCATCCGTAAGGCTTTTGCATAAGGAGGAGCGTCTTGGCGGAAGACTTGTAACGCTTGTTGTTACGGGAAGTGTTTCCGATGTTAAGGCGGCGGTGGAGCACGGCGCGAAGGAGGCGGAGCCTCTCGGCCCGGTATACGGCGAGGAGTGCATCGCGAGCCCCCATCCCGAGCTTATGAAGTTCTTCGATGTAAGCGTAATAAACGATTAGGCAAGGTGAATTAATATGTATGACGTTGAAAAAATAGAGCAGGCGGTATCCAAGATATTTGCCGAATACAAAAAGGATGTTAACGACGAAATAAAGGTCGGCGTTTCGCAAAGGCATATACACTTGTCGAGGGAGGATTTGGACACGCTTTTCGGCAAGGGCTATGAGCTCACGAAAAAGAAAACCCTTATGGGCAGGGAATATGCATCGGAGGAGTGTGTAACTCTGGTCGGCCCGTCATTGAAGTCCATCGAAAAGGTAAGGGTGCTCGGACCTGTGAGAAAAAACACACAGGTGGAAATTTCCAGAACCGATACATTTATTCTTAAGGTCAGCCCCCCGGTAAGACCCTCCGGTCAAATTGAGGGCTCGGAGAAATTAGTTGTGGTCGGCCCAAAGGGTACGGTTTATTTGAAGCAGGGCGTTATAATTGCCAACAGGCATATACATTTGACGCCGGAGTATGCCGAAAGGCATAACATTAAGGACGGCGATTATGTTGACGTTATGGTGGAAAGCGTTAAGCCGACGAAGTTCTACGGCGTTCAGGTAAGAGTTCGTGATGATTTCAATGTTGAAATGCATATCGATACCGATGACGCTAATTCCGCGGGAATTAAAAACGGAAGCCTTGTGAAGATAATAAAATAATGAAAGGCGGCTTTTAATGCCGCCTTTTGTCGAAAAAGGCTTTTTGTGTTTGGAGGGAATTTTAATATGTTTGCAGTTGAGCGCCAGAAAAAAATACTGGAAACCCTAAAGGCGGAGGGCTCCGTCTGGGTCAGCCGCCTAAGCGCGGAGCTGGGCGTTACGGAGGAAACCGTAAGGCGCGACCTTGAAAAGCTGGAGAAGCAGGAGGCGCTTGTGCGTACGCACGGCGGTGCGATTCCGGTTGTGGAAAGCAACCGCGAAATGTCGCTTGAAAAAAGAAAATATTTGAATACCGAAGCAAAGGAGCGCTTGGCAAGGGAGGCGGTCGGCTTTGTCGTACCGGGAGATACCATTTTTTTGGACGCGTCCACAACGACGTTCTACATGGCGCGTGAGCTTAAGCACATGAAGGATATAACCGTTGTGACAAACTCGCTTCGCGTTATAAATGAGCTTGCGGGCTCCTCGGATATGCGCATTATCGGCATCGGCGGCTTTGCCAGCAGCAATCAGTCGTTTGTGGGAAATCTCGCCACAAGCTATATCGAGGAAAATTTCTTCGCAAATAAGGTGTTTTTCTCCAGCCGCGGGGTTACGGCCTCCGGCGGAATTTTGGACAGCAACGAGGCGGAGTGCGGAATTAAAAAGTGTATGATAAAAAATTCCGAAGAAAAGTATTATCTGTGTGACAAGTCGAAGATAGGAAGAATCGGCTTTGCCAAGCTTGCGGACTTTTCGGAGCTTAATTTTTTCATAACCGAAAAGGAGCTTGACGGCGAAATCGAAGGAATATTAAGCGATTGCAAGGTTAATATCAGAACGGTTTAACATCAGCACCCCCTGCCGCCTTTAAGGCGGCAGGGGGTGCTGATTTACGGAAAAAGGATTATTAAGAATATTGATTTTTACAAGTGGCTTTTTGAGTGTTTTTTGATAAATGAAAATCGGAATAATTCAACTTTATCTGCTCGTTCAAACCGATGCCGAGGGTGTTTTCGGCATCGGTTTTTTGCACCTAAGGTGCGAAAGTTTTTCGGTACAAACGTAAAACCGCATTTTTATATTGATAAATTTTAAGTGTTGTGATATAATAACTATGCCA
>CAZRUB010000162.1:0-3458 GCA_964603185.1 uncultured Ruminococcus sp. | reverse complement strand
GATTACGAATTAACATATTATTATAAAGCTTCGGACGGCACATGGAAGGAAATTTCCGATGATGCTACCTATTACAAAAACGCCAAGGCGGTTATCACCATTCTTGAACGCGGAAAAGAGCGCGGGCTTACGCTTCGCAACAACGGTGCCTTTACAATTCTCAGCGACGAGGAGACCGGTAGCTGCACAGGGGGCGAGAAGGAGCTTAGCAGCTTTTATCCGGAATTCACCTTTGAGCTTAAGGATAAATACGGCTATACTGAAAGCGTGACGGCTGAGCTCGACAACTTCGACGTGGAGCCCGGCATGATAACCTATCAGCTTGAAACAACGGAGAAAACAAACAAGGCATATGGCGTGTTTATCGAAGCTTCTGACTCTGAGAGCGGCGTGGGAAGCCTTACTTTAACAAGAGGCAAGACACCGATAGACTTGGAATATGACGATTATGATGAAAGATATTCCGGCTCTGTGGCTGAAAACGGCACCTACGTTATAACACTTTACGATAATGCGGGCAACAAAACGGTGAAAAGCTTTGTTGTTTCCAATATCGATAGGATTGTCCCCAAGGCAGACGTGAGCAAGAACACGACTGATTGGACGGCCCGTCCGGTGAGTGCGACGCTTTCCTTCTCCAAGAACAACGTTAATATTACATCCGTTTCGCCTGTGGGAGGCCTTACGGAGGGCAAGGATTACACCGTTAACTATAAAAGTCGTGAGATAACCTTCCTGACCAACGGCAACCTTATTGTGACGTTTGCCGATGACTACGGAAACGAGAACACCGAAACAATATCCGTGGGCAACATTGACAAAACGGCACCCCTCGTGAAGGCATTTAAGACGGAGGAGCCCAAGGAGGGCACGGTAACCGTTTACTTTAATAAGGATACGAATCAAGAAAGCCCCAGGGAGCTGGTCGGCGAAGGAAGAAAAGAAACCGAAATTTACGTATCCTACGGCTACAGGAGAACAACCGTTGCCAATGAGGACGGTACAAAAAACACCTTCACCTTCTACGAAAACGGAACATACACATTTAAGGTATTTGATGAGGAGGGGCTTTACTCCTATTGCACGGTAACGATTACCGGCATCGACACCGACGCGCCCAAAATCGAAAGCATCAGCTGGAGCTATAGCTATGATAAATATGACGAGAGCACGGGCGAGTGGAGCACCGTGGAGAAGACGGGCAGCCGTGATACCAAGGAGGGCACCGTGGGCTATCGCATGGCGGATGATAATTATCCCGTCACCAACGGCGACGTTACGATTACCGTGCACACGGATTCCGACACGCGGCTTGTAGGCTCCGAAGGGGAATATTCCGAAGCCAACAGCAAAACCTACACGGGCAACGGGCTTTACATCTTCAACACGGAAAAGAAAAACGAGAAGGTCGCGACCTACGGTGTTGATGTTGAGATAATCGACAAAACGCCGCCGACGATCGACTTCGGGGAAACGAAGGACCTTGTTTTCTACGAATCGAACCTCACCTATGACAAGAGCATGCTTGTTTATGACGCGAACGGGACGTATAAGGCCTATACCGCGACGGATGAGCAATGCGGCGACCTTACCGAAAGAGTAACCGTAACCGATTGGGGCGGCTTTAATGCGGATGACATTTCGGCAAACAAGTTTGATTCCTCCGTTATCTATACCGTGACCTATGAGGTTTCGGATAACGCCCATAACGTGACGAAGGCGACGAGAACCATTCGCCTTGTGGGACGGTACGACACGATTGCTGTTGTTAACGGTTCCGTTCCGGACTATGCCGGAAGGGCGGAGGTGACGGGCGACACAGTCACTATCGAGCTTAAAAACTTCAGCGGAACATCATACATGCATCATCATCCGGGCATTAACACCATGGCACAGATGAAAAAATACGGCGCCGTCATCGAAAAGAACGAAGAAGGCAAATACGTTCTCGGCGGACTTGACGAAGGATGGCACACCTTCTACATTCAGACGGATAAGAGAGATTATTTCACTCTCTTGGTATTTGTAGCGAAATAAGGAGGATAAGAAAGTGAAAAAATTGAAAAAAGCGATATCCTTCGTTTTGGTATTCGCAATGCTCCTCGCGGCATTCCCGACTTGGGTTTTTGCCGCGGAGGAGGAAACGATGTATCAGATACAAAACGATTATTTATCCTTCGTGTTCAATAAGAAGACCGGAGGCTTTGCGGTTGAAACCCTGGAGGGCAACCCCAAAAAGGTGCTGGACGATTATATTCCCCTTTTATATGCGGAGGACTCTGAGCGAAGCAACGGAACCTCCTTTATCACCGTAAGAATAGATGGCAAGGATTATATATTCGGACAGGATTACGGATTTTTCGGCATCGACTCCCGCTTCGGCGATATTAAGGTTACCGAAAACGGCCGTCTTATGGAAATTCCGTGGACGATAAAGAGAGTAACGGTAACGTTAAAGGCCGCCTTGGATAACAACGAGGAGAGTAACACAACGGGCAACGTGGGCTTTTCCTTCAGCGTTCAAAACAATAGCGGCGAGGAGAAGGAGGTCGGCATAAGGCTTTTGCTGGATACCGCACTGGGAAGCAGAGTGGACGCACCCTATTTCGTGGTGGGAACGGACGCATCGCCCACCTTCACGGAAACGGAGTTTTCCGGCAAAGATGTTCCCAATCAGCTTCGTGCGGTGGATTCCGTCTCCAATCCCACCATGCTTTCCTATATACTTACGCAGGCGGATGGCTGGAACGGCGGCGAGAAGCCGAGCAAGATGATTTTGGGGCACTGGGCGAATTTGGCGAATACGCGCTATGACTACGATACCGACCCCTATTGCGATTTTTCCAACTACTCCAACGATTACCGCGAGCCGGACAGTGCGGCGGCAATTTACTGGGACGGTTGCGATATGGCCGAAGGCGACGAATGGGAAGGTTACAAGCTGGCCGCAGGCGATGAAAAAACCATGGAGCTTTTGTACGGCGTGGGAAACTTTTCCTCTCAGGGCGCGGACGGCGTCGGAATCAACATTCTGACGGACAATGTTGTGCTTGCCTCCGACGGAAAGTCATATAAAAACGAGGGCAAGATCAAGGTAACGGTCACAATCGACAACGCTCTTGACAACTCGGAGGAATTAATCGATGCGGTCGTGGTTTTCGGCTGGGACGAGGATAAGTTCGAGCTTGTTTCGGGCGAGGACAGGCAAGAATACGTAAAAATAGGCTCGGAGGGAAAAACCCTGGAATATACGCTTCGGGCAAAGCCGCAGACGGAGCTTACCGCAGGCTCTCTTTACGTTTCACTGACGGCGGACGGCTTTGATACCGCGGCGGAGCGAAGCCTGATGCTTCCTTCGGTTAAGGGCAAGGCGAGCGTTCAGCTTAACAACGTAAGCCCCGCCATAGTTTATACCGAGGGGGAGAAGGCAATCACCGTTTCGGGAAAAATGGAGGAGC
>CAZRUB010000161.1:0-3526 GCA_964603185.1 uncultured Ruminococcus sp. | reverse complement strand
GCCAGGCTTTTACTTATCCCTGCGACGGTCGGGTCCCGCGCAACGGCGAGCCGTGAACCTTGTCAGATGGGGAACCAAGCAGCAATAAGCGGTGTTTTGCCGTGTGCCGCGGGGACGCCCGGCCTGAGCCATTTGAGTTTTCGTACCGCATACACGGGAAAATTCGACCGGAGAGGGTACGGCTTTTTTTAAGGAGGCTTTGGATATGAGTGAGCATATTGCCTTGTATCGAAAGTGGCGTCCCTTGACTTTTTCGGATGTTGTCGGGCAGGAGCATATTACCAGGACGCTTCAAAACGAAATAATTTCAAAAAACACCGGTCATGCCTTCCTTTTTTGCGGAGGGCGCGGAACCGGAAAAACCACCACCGCCAGAATTCTTTCCCGCGCGCTTAACTGCTTATCGCCGATAAACGGCGACCCGTGCAACGAATGCGAAAGCTGTCGGGGGATTTTGTCCGGCGAAATAATGGATATTGCCGAAATCGATGCCGCAAGCAACAACGGCGTCGAAAACATAAGGGAGCTTCGCTCCGACGCGCGCTTTGCCGCGGCGAGTGCCAGGTGTAAGGTTTATATAATAGATGAGGTGCACATGCTTTCGCAGGGCGCCTTCAATGCGCTTTTAAAGCTTTTGGAGGAGCCGCCCGAGGGGGTTGTTTTCATCCTTGCCACAACAGAAACGCAAAAGGTGCCGCTCACAATTATTTCGCGTTGCCAGAGGTTTGATTTTAAGAGGATAACCGCGGCCGATATTGCGCGAAGGATTTTATATGTTTCCGGCGAGGAGGGTATAAAAATTACGGAGGGTGCCGCCTCCGTGCTTGCACGTGCGGCGGACGGCGCACTGCGTGACGCGCTGGGTCTGCTTGATCAGTGCCGCGCCGCGTCCGACGGCGAAATTACCGAAAAAACGGTTTCCTCCGTGCTCGGGCTTACCGAAAAAACCTTTCTTTATCGCGTTGCGCGCCGCATTGCGGACTGTGACACGGCGGAGGCCTTAAGCCTCGCGGATGAATTTATATCGACCGGTAAAAGCCCGGCGCGCTTTATAGATGCGTTTATCGACTATTTTTCCTCGCTTTTAAGATATAAGGTTTCGAAAACCACGTTTTCGGACTGTACCGAGTCCGAGAAGGAGGAGCTTATGCTTGCCTCGGATGTTTTGACGACCGAGCGTATGCTTTATGCGGTGGATACGCTTACGAAAACCGCGCAAAGCCTTAAGTTCACCGCATCCGGGCGTGTTCTTTTGGATACGGCCTTGATAAAGCTTTGCATGCCGGAATATGCCGAGGGGGAGGAAGCACTTGCCTTAAGGGTGGCGGAGCTTGAAAAGAAAATGGAAAACGGCTTCGTCGCAAGCGAAAAAACGCAGGAAAAGAAAGCGTCTGATACAAAAGCCGATACGGCGAGTACGGCGAACATAAAGAAGGAACGCAAAAAGGCTCCGCTTACCGGCGAATTTCGGAAAATCGAAGAAAAATGGAGCGAGATATGCCGCGGAACGGAAAATTTAAGGTTGTTGATTGCCTTGGAGAAGTGCTCCGTAAGGGAAGATAAGGGTGAGCTTGCACTTGTTTTTGACGATACCGACAGTATTATGATAGATATTTTAAGCAGTGACGAAACGAAGGAAGCCTTGGCCGATTTGATAGAAAAGTACACGGGCTTAAGGCCGGGGATAAAGCTTCGGCTTGCCGGATTTTACGAAACGGCGGAGGGGGACGGCCCCGAGGACGACCCGATGAACGCAATCGATTTTTCCGACAGTGCCTCGGAGGACGGCGAGAACGAAGAAAACGAAGAAAACGAAGAAAACGAAGAAAACGAAGGCTTTGATTTCGAGGAAAAGGATGATGAGCCCGAGGAGCTTTAGCACGGCGGGCGAATGAAAAAAGAGAATGACGAATAATTGAAAGGATGGATAAAAATGACGAAGGGCGGATTTCCGGGAGGAAGATTTCCCGGCGGCGGGAATATGAATCAGATGATAAAGCAGGCACAGAAGATGCAAGAGCAGATGCAGAAGGCGCAGGACGAGATGGAGGTTGCCGAGTTTGAGGCAACGGTCGGCGGCGGCGCGGTAACCGCAAGGGTTTCCGGCAAGAAAATGCTGACGGCGCTCACCATTTCGCCGGAGGCGGTTGATCCCGAGGATGTTGAAATGCTCCAGGATTTGGTTATTTCCGCGGTAAACGAAGCGGTGAAAAAAGCGGAAGAGGCGGCCGTCAGCTCCATGACTCGGCTGACCGGCGGCATTAATATACCGGGGTTGTTTTAAGCTATGTATGCGGCACCGTTGAAAGCTCTGATTGAGCATTTTGAGCATTTGCCCGGAATCGGCCATAAAACCGCGGTTCGGCTTGCCTTTTATGTTTTGTCCGCGCCGGAGGAGGAGGCAAGGGGCTTTGCGGAGGCTATAATCAAGGCGAAGGAAAGCATTCACTGCTGCAGCATATGCCAGGACCTGACGGATTCCGAAATTTGCCGAATATGCTCCAATCCGAAGCGCGATAAAGCAACAATCTGCGTCGTGGAGGATTCCAAGGATGTGCTTGCCATGGAAAAAACCGGAGAATATCAAGGGCTTTATCATGTTCTTCACGGCGTTATATCGCCGATTAACGGAATGGGGCCGGAGGACATAAAGTCGAGAGAGCTTTTGGAGCGTCTTTCGTCGGATGAGGTGAAGGAGGTTATCATGGCGACGAACCTCACGGTTGAGGGGGAGGCTACCGCCACTTACCTTGCAAGGCTTATAAAGCCCCTGGGCATAAGGGTGACGAGGATTGCCCGCGGCGTGCCCGTCGGCGGCGATTTGGAATACGTGGATGAGGTTACGCTTACCATGGCGCTGGAGGGAAGAAGAGAGATTTGAAAAAGACCGAACGATTGATTTCGTTCGGTCTTTTAGACTGTCAGACTGTCGAAAAAGCTTTATTAGGCTTTTTCGTCGTGCTTTATAAGATAGTATTCGAGAGAGTCAAGCAGTGCCTTCTGCGATGCCATGATAATATCCTTGGAAACGCCCACGGTCGTCCATGAGCTTTCGGAGTCCGACGATTCAATCATAACGCGCACCATTGCGCCGGTTGCCGAGTCCGAATCGATAACGCGAACCTTATAGTCCGTAAGCCTAACGGCGGAGATTTCGGGATAGAATTTTTCCAACGCCTTCCTCAAAGCGGAATCCATTGCGTTTACGGGGCCTGACTCGGAATCACAGGCCGTGATTTCCGCCTCGTCACCCACCATAAGCTTAATATATGCCGAGGAATATCCGTTTTTGTCGTGCTCCGAATCCTGCTCTATCAAAAGACGTATTCTGTCAAGGTGGAAGTATTTCTTTCGGTTAAGCCCCAGGACGCGCCTTATCTCAAGCTCAAAGGATGCGGGAGCGCCTTCGAACTGATAGCCCTTATATTCAAGCTCCTTAAGCCGTGCGAGCACCCTTTCGATTTCCGCGGAGTCCTTTTTTATGTCGGGGATGACCTTTTTCATCATGGCGTAAGCCGCACTGCGG
>CAZRUB010000160.1:0-3535 GCA_964603185.1 uncultured Ruminococcus sp. | reverse complement strand
GTTTCTTCCGCCCTGTTTTCTTTCCGTGAAGAAATCCTTTATCGGGTCAAGCGCCGCCGATTCCGCGGGGATATTCTTCGAAGCGCCGGCCAATGCACCCTCATAGGTTGAATTGCCGTACAAAAGCGGCTTGCCTTCCCAATAGTACCATATATCCGAATAGTCGTTTTCAACGAAGCAATTGTAATAAATTGAAGTAAGTCCGCGGTAATGCTCATTGTATCCGCTCGGGTTAAGCTGCATCATTGCGGAAATTTTCGGCACATTAACCCCGTGAGCCTTAGCATCCCTGAATGCCTCTGCAAGTATATTAAGTGTGGGGGTATATGTATCTCCGCCGTTGGAATAATCAAAGAAAATCACATCCACCCCGGCGTTTGCGAACATTTCCGCATGCTTTTTATATACCCAGTAATCATACGAGTTGTAGAAGCCCAAAACAGGCTCCCCCCAGAAGAATATACCGGACGCGTCCCATACCGGGCTGTTAAAGTTTTCCTTTTCCTCCGGGTGCGCCTTCACAATATCCGAAATCACGGTTGCACGGCGGCCCTGCTTATTTATATGCCAGTCCCAATACATGAGACCGACCTCGCGCGTATCGGTCTTAACGTCGCCGACCTCTTCAAAGTCCGCCACGGCGCGACCCATATCGTCCGTCGCAACCCATGTGTCCGCCCAAGTATCCGTCACCTTATCGTCCGATACCTGTTTTTCTTTACTGTCGTTTACATACTTTTCCTGCGACAGCGTAATGCTTTTAACCGCGGTGGCCGATCCGTGACTTTTTCCGTGAATACACCTGAAATAAAGCTTGTGCTTTCCGGACACCTGCTTTACGGCGCATTTTACCGTAACGTCATCGCCGCACTCCGTCAGCGTCAGCGTTCCGATGATTTCGCCTTCATTCGGATCATCCGTCATAACCAGGAGAGTTTCGCCGTTTGAGCTTCCCATGGGGCCGTGAGTCGCCTTCACGGTTATGGAATTAATCCCCGTAAGGTCCACGTTTTCAAATCCGAACCATGCCCCTCTGTTCAGCCCGGAAATACCTGTGCTTTGAACCGTAGCTTCGCTTTTATCAGCTATGTTCTCCGGCAGAAGCGTTGTTCCCGCCGCTTGGCACACCGTAATTGCCGATAAGGCCATTACCAAAGCAAGTATTGTGCCGATGATTTTTTTCATACCTTTTTCCTCCTTAAGGCTTTGTGAAATTTATACATATTCGGTCTGTCTTTTTCCCCATATATATATATTTATATTACAACACTTTTTCGAAAAAGTAAATGTGAAATTGTTGCATAAATGTGTAGAATATGCGCATCAATTTCACAATCGGGATACAATACCTTAGTCGAAAAAACGCAAGGGGCAAATGTTGCTTCATCCCTTGCGTTTTTTTATTTATTTTTTTATTTACTTCTTCATGCCCCTTAAAATATCGATTGCAGGTGCGGGGATTCTTCCCAAATGGTCAGGCCCCACGTTTAAGAGATAGTTCGCGCCCATTTTATTTATATGCTCCTTAAGGCGCTTTACCTCCTCCGTGCTCTTCCAGTTATCGTCATAGGATTTATAGCCCCATGTATCGTTTAACGTAGCGCAGGTTTCATACAAAATTCCCGTTTTTTCGGAATCGGGGATTTCATTGTCTCCGGATGACTCATAATCGTAAATTCCGTTGCCGAGGCGCGAATTCACAAGGCATGTGGGCTGATAATGCCTTACCATATCGTAAAGCTCGCGACTGCAGGCTTCGGGAATTCCGGAGGGCGTGTCAAACCAAATGAGGCAAAGGTCGCCGTAATTTTTCAATATTTCCTCCACCTGGGGCTTTATTTTCTCGTTATAGCAACGCATATAGTCCTTTTTATCGGCCTCGGGAAAATCCCAATCATTCGTCCAGGACATGTTTGCAACGTTGGGACTTGTCGCGTTATAGCCCGCGCCGTCCGGGTGGCTCCAGTCAATTGCCTGGGAATAGTAAAGCCCCAGCCTTATGCCGTGCTTTGCGCACGCCTCCGCGCACTCCTCTATTATATCGCGGTGACAGGGCGTGTTTACCGAGTTGAAATCCGACACCTTGGAATCAAAGAGCGCAAAGCCCTCATGGTGCTTGCTTGTTATAACGAAATATTTCATTCCGGCTTCCTTCGCAAGGGAAATCCATTCGTCCGCGTTGAAATATATCGGGTTAAACACCTTCGCCAGCTCATGATACTCACTGTTGGGGATTTTAAAATACGACTGAGCCCATTCACCTATCGTACCACCCATTCTTTTGCCCTTCCATTCTCCGCCAAGAAGCGAGTAAAGCCCGAAATGATTCATCATCCCGAACTCCGCCTCTCTGAACCACTTTTTCGCGTCGGCTATATTGTTAATTTTCATATCTGTGCTCAATCCTTTCGTTTTCCGCCGTGTTTGCCTAAAAAACATGATGTATCCATTATAATCCCATAAGCTTTTTTTCGCAATAGTTTTGCGGCTTTTCGATTGTTTTGCTGTAAAAAAAGATAATTTTGATAGCTTTTTCGCGTTTTTAATATTAAGCAGCTCCCCGCTTCCGATTTCAATTTTCAATTTTCAATTTTCAATTTTCAATTTTCAATTTTCAATTTTCAATTTTAAAACGGGAAGCCCCAAAGGCCTCCCGTTTTACCGAAATTATTTTTCGATCGTAATTGTCTGTGTTGCTCCGTCCCAGGAAACGTTATAGCCGAGCTGCTCGGATACAAATCGTACCGGAATGAGCGTTCTTGAATTTTTGATTATGGGCGGATTTAAGAGCGTGTATCTTAAATCGCCGTAGGCTGTGCCGTAAACGTAAACATGATAGTTCCAAATCTGGAGCTTTATTATGTTTTTGCCGTTGTCAACCCTAATCGTTTCGGTTGCGCCGTCCCATTCTACCGTTGCGCCCATCTGCTCCAACAATCCTCTGAGCGGAATCATTGTGGAGCCGTTGACGATTTCGGGGGTGACATCCATTTCTGTCGTGGTTGTAACGCCGTTCTTTTCGGCCGCGATTTCGGGCGAGCCTATTTTAAGAATATATTTTTCCTTGTTCGCCTCTTCATGCTCATCCATAGCGGCTTTACTCTGCCAGAAGGTAAGCTCCGCACAGCTTGCTCTGGAGGCAAAAGCATCTTCAATCTGGAACTCAAGATACCTTACCTCCGCCTCCTCACTTAAGGTAATGGTCTTTACTCTGGTATTCTTTTCAAATTCAATTCTTTCCTCGACGGGGAACCAGTTTTCATTATCGTCGCTTCCGTAAATGCTGACTCTGAGCCATGCTCCGTGGCAGTCATCCGACTGTCTGGGCGTGTAGCGTATCTCTTTAATTTTATAAATTTCCTTAAGGTCAAACGTTAAGGTTACCGGGTCATCGTAAAACGAAAGAACCTCCTCCGTCTGCCAAAACGTCTTTTCGGAGCCGTCAATCGTGTTTATGGGAACGTTGTTATTCCACACGTCATAATTGGTTGTAATGGAAAAATCGCTTCTGTCAATCTCGTAAAGTGCGTTTTTC
>CAZRUB010000159.1:0-3555 GCA_964603185.1 uncultured Ruminococcus sp. | reverse complement strand
AATAATAGCGTCAAAATCCATGTCATCGATTACAAGCTTCATGTCAAGCTTATCGGCAATCGCAGCCGCCATTTCGGCATCGATACCCACAATTGCTTCGCCCTCATAGTATTCGTAAGGAGGGAACTGTGCGTTTGTAGCCATATGAAGCTCATCCTTACCTTCCGCATCGGCCTGGAAAACCAATTCATGCTCAACACCGGAAATATACTTGTCGACGATAGCCTGCTGAGTGCCGTCGTTCTTAAGCTCTTCAAGAGCGACGTTGATCTTATCGAGAAGCTCCGTGTTTTCCTTTGCAACGCAGATTGCGTAATCCTCGTTTGCATATTCCGTTTCGAGAATGTTCAGCGTTACCTTCTCCTCCGTCACATCGCCGCAGGCGGAAAGGCAAGCCGCCATCATTGCGAACGCCGACACAATTGCCAAAATTTTTACAAAATTCTTTTTCATTTGTTTTTTCCTCCGTTTTTCAAAAATATCGGATATATTATAGCAACTGTCTTATATTTATGCAAGATATTTCGCTAAATTATTTATGTGTTTTTTAACCGTTGCGGTACTTATGCCCAATTTTCCCGTATTATTTACGCGATATTTTGTGCTTTATTTCCCATATTCTGTTTTTCCATTGCAAAGCAACGGCGCTTTTTTATTCAATTTATTTTTATTTATACAAAAATTCACCAACAAATTCCTTCGGGCGCAAGCATTTTATTTCAATTTTACTGTTTACAATTCAAAAACTGTTTGATATAATATATAAAGTATATTTATATTCTGAGTTCAAAAGGTGGTAAACTATGACAACTGTAAAAAAAGGCTCAATACAAAAAAAGCTCGTGCCGATTGTTATTGCTTCGGCAGTCATCCTGCTTTTAATTACTGCCGTAACGGTAACGCTTGTTAAATCCCACAGCGATGTTATTTTATCCGGAGTGCATGCCGGCGGAGAGGATCTGTCGAATTTAACCGTTGAAGAGGCGACGCTTGCGCTTGCGGAAAAAATTTCCGAAACGGCCGATAAAAAAATCGAAATCATTGCGGGGGATGATGTTTTTTCCGCAACATATAAGGAATTCGGCGCGGCCTATGACTGCGAAAAAACGGTGCTTGAGGCTTTTGAATACGGCCACGGCGACTTTATTTCATCGATTATTCCGGCCTTGAAGTCGGCCTTCGGCGGAAAGCACGAAACAGAGCTTTCGGTTTATATAAACGACAGAATATTTGACAAAACAATGGCGGAGAATACAGATTACGACAAGTCCGTTGAGGCTTCGTTCGAAATAAGCGACAATGCGATTACGGTAACGAACGGCAAGGCCGGCTATACCATAAATCCCGTAACCGCCAAAGCCAAGCTTACGGAGATGATGAAAAGGCTGGACTTTTCATCCCTTACACTTGAAAAAGAAAACATCTCCCCCATCCCGTTTGACCTCGACGTAATTCTTGAGGAATATTCATCGGAGCCCGTATCCGCTTCGTATAAGCGCGATGAAAACGGCGACATATACGTAAGTCCCGGAAACGACAAAATAACGGTAAACGAAAAGGAGGCCCGTCGGATTATAAATGAGCATACCGCTCCCGGCGAAAGCTATAAAATTCCCGCGGAGGTTATATACGCTCCGCACACCACTGACGAGCTTACCGAGGCATTGTTCCGAGATACGCTTTCATCATATCAATCAAGCTTCGCAACAAGTGACGCCAACCGCTCCACCAACGTTACGCTTGCCGCAAAAAGCATGGACGGAAAAATTCTTCTTTCCGGAGAATCCTTCTCCTACAACGGCACCCTGGGAAAGCGCACGCCCGAGGCGGGCTATAAAATGGCCGGCGCTTACGCAAACGGTCAATCCGTTCAGCAATACGGAGGCGGCATATGTCAGGTTTCGTCAACGCTTTATAATGCGGTTTTGCTTGCCAATCTCAAGGTCGATGAGCGCACATGCCATATGTTTAAGGTAGCCTACGTTCCGTTGGGACGCGATGCCACGGCGGATTACGGTACGGTTGACTTTGTATTTTCCAACAATACGGATTATCCCATCAAAATTTCAAGCTATGTAACGAGCTCAAAGCAGGTTGTATGCGAAATAATCGGTACCAAAACGGAAAACCTTACCGTCACTCTTGAGGTCACGGATGTTTCGTCGGTTCCGTTTTCAACCAAGAGAGTGGAGGATCCCACTCTTCCCGAAGGAACGGAGAAATACACCGTAAAGGGCTCCGACGGCGCACGCTGCAAGCTTTATCGCATTGTTTCGATTGACGGAAAAGAGGTTTCGCGTACGCTTGAGTCGTCAAGCTATTACATGCCGCACAACGCAGTTCTTTCGGTAGGCACCTTAAAGGCCGAGGAACCGACTATGTCCGAGGAAATAACCGAGGCGAGCGGCGAGTCCCTTAACGAGAATCTCCCTTCTTCGGATGCCGCGCCTTCCGATAATGAAGCGGCTTCATCTCAGTCCGACGAAAATCACGCATAATAAAGCAAGAGCAGTCGAACAAAAAGCTTTTTGAAAGGAACGTAACAAAATGTGTCCCAAGGATTCATATGATAATCAATCAATTCAGTCATTAAAAGGTGCCGAGCGAATACGCTATAACCCAAGCACTATTTTGGGCTCCAACGGCCTTGAGGGGTGTGAGCACGCTTTTTTCGAAATCTTATCCAATTCAATCGACGAGGCCAGAGCCGGCTACGGCAAGGTGATTGAGGTTACCAGATTTTCCGATCGCTCTGTTCAGGTTAAGGATTACGGACGCGGAATCCCCCTCGATTATAACGAAAAGGAAGAGCGTTATAACTGGGAGCTTGTTTTCTGCGAGCTTTATGCCGGCGGAAAATATCACGGAAATGAAAGCGATATGTATAAGTTCAGCCTCGGCCTAAACGGCTTGGGCGCTTGTGCCACTCAGTGCACCTCCGAATATATGGACGTTGAGGTTTGCCGTGACGGAAGGCTCTATTCCCTTCATTTTGAAAAGGGCGAAAACGTGGGCGGTCTTTTGAAAATCGAAACCGCATCGAGGAAAACCTATTCCGTTCAGAAATGGCGCCCCGATCTCGATGTTTTCACCGACATAAACATTCCTCTCGAATTTTTCACGGAAACACTTAAACGTCAAGCAATAGTAAATGCAGGTTTAACCTTCGTGCTTTACGACGAAACCGCCGAAGGAACCGAAAAATACGAATTTTGTTATCCCGAAGGAATTAAAGGCTATGCGGAGGAAACCGCGGACGGGAAAAACGAAACCTCGATACGCTATATCGAAGCCGAGCGCACCGGCCGTGACAGAGCCGACAAGGAGGATTATAAAGTAAAAATGCAGGCCGCGTTCTGCTTCGCGCCCTCAAACACCATGCTTGAGTTTTATCACAATTCCAGCTTTCTGGAATACGGCGGCGTCCATGACGCGGCGGCGAAAACCGCTTTTGTTTATGCAATTGACCAATATATAAAGCAGGCCGGAAAATATAACAAAAACGAGGCAAAAATTACGTTTAACGATATTTCCGATTGCTTAATTTTAATCATA
>CAZRUB010000158.1:0-3581 GCA_964603185.1 uncultured Ruminococcus sp. | reverse complement strand
AAGGCGTTAAAATCGCCAATGAATCGCGCACTCTCGCGACGATAACCTTCCAAAACTATTTCAGACTTTACAAAAAGCTTTCCGGCATGACGGGAACCGCTTTGACCGAGGAGGAGGAGCTTCGCGAAATTTATTCGCTTGACGTTGTTGCCGTCCCCACGAACAAGCCCATGATAAGACAGGACCATTCGGACAGAGTATACAAAAACGAAAACGGTAAATTCTCCGCGGTAATCGCTCAGGTTGAGGAATGCCACAAAAAGGGTCAGCCCATTTTGGTCGGCACAATCTCAATCGAAAAATCCGAGCGTCTTTCCGCGCTTTTGAAGAAAAGAGGCATCCCTCACCAGGTGCTGAACGCAAAGCAGCACGATAAGGAAGCGCACATCGTCGCACAGGCCGGCCGTCTGGGCGCGGTTACCATTTCCACCAATATGGCGGGACGCGGAACGGATATTCTTCTGGGCGGAAATCCGGAGCTTATGGCTCTTGACCATATGCGTAAGGACGGCGTGGAGGAGCGCCTTGTTCTTGAAGCAAACCTTCACAATCACACAGAGGATCCCGAAATTCTGGAGGCCAGAGCGCGCTTCGATGAATTATACACCGAATACAAAAAGGAAACCGACCGCGAGCATGAGCTTGTCGTGAAGGCCGGCGGGCTTTACATTCTCGGAACCGAGCGCCACGAATCACGCCGTATCGATAATCAGCTTCGCGGCAGAAGCGGAAGACAGGGCGATCCCGGTGAGTCCTCGTTCCTTATCGCACTGGACGACGATTTGATGCGCCGCTTCGGCTCGGACAGGGTCGAGGCTCTCATGAACGCAACCGGAATCCCCGAGGATGAGCCTATTGAGTCCAAGCTTCTGACAAACCTTATCGAAAACGCTCAAAAGCGCGTTGAAAGCAACCACTTTGCGGTAAGACGCAATGTCCTTCGCTATGACGACGTTATGAACCAGCAGCGCGAGGTTATCTATGCGCAAAGAAACCTGGTTCTTGACAATAAGGAGCTTCGTGCCAACATAGCCTCTATGGCAAGGCATGTTTTCGAACGCATTTTATCGGTATATGCGGCGGATAATTTCGCGGATAACTGGGAATGGGAGCCGCTGTCCGAGGCAGTCGGCGAAATAATCCCCATGGATGCTCCTCTGTCTTATTCTCATGATGAATACGACAGATTGACGAGGGAAGCCGTAGCTGATGACCTTATGGAGCTTTTCGAAAAGCGCTATGCCGAGCAGGAGGAGCTTTTCGGCGACACCATGCGTGAGGTGGAGCGTGTTATTATGCTTCAGGTCGTTGACCGTCATTGGATGGCGCATATAGACGATATGGCTCAGCTGCGCGACGGAATATCTCTTCGCGCCTATGCCCAGCATGACCCTGTTGTGGAATATCAAACCGTCGGCGCCGAGATGTTCGACTCCATGATTTTCGCGATACAGGAGGAAACCGTCAAGGGCGTAATGCATGTAAGAAAGAGGGTTGACTCAACGGAAAGGAAAGCCGTTGCCAAGCCCGTTTCCTCCGGCGAGTCGGAGGAGCTCAGAAAGCCCAAGGTCAACACCGAAAAAAAGGTCGGAAGAAACGACCCGTGCCCCTGCGGAAGCGGCAAAAAATATAAATACTGCTGCGGTGCAAACGAAAACTGAGGTTTTCCGATGCCGCATAACCCGAATTTTTTAAGGAGGAGCTTTTAATGCTTGAATTTGACGAATACAGACTCGGACTTATAAAAAAGAAGGAGCCTATCGAACAGCTTTCTCAGTCCATGGATATAGAGGGCGTTACAAAAAAAATCGCCGAAAAGGAGGCTCTCACTCTGGAGCCGGGCTTTTATGACAACATGGCGGAGTCAAGCAAAATCCTGAAGGAAGTTAACCTTTTGAAAAGCAAAAAGGAAAAATTTGAGTCCGTCTATAAAAAATGGGAAGATTTAACCGCTCTTTGTGAGCTGGGCGACGAAATGGAGGACACCTCCGTAATTGAGGAGCTTAAGGAAGGCATCGCAGATTTGGATTCGCATATGGAGGCCCTTAAGCTGGAGGCGCTTTTATCCGGCCCGTACGATAAAAACAACGCCATTATGACGCTTCACGCCGGTGCCGGCGGAACAGAAGCCCACGACTGGGCGGAAATGCTTTTAAGAATGTATGAGCATTGGGCGGAGCGCCGCGGCTTTTCCGTTAAGCTTATCGACTGCCTGGACGGTGAGGAGGCCGGCGTTAAAAGCGCAACGATATTAATCGAGGGCGAAAATGCCTACGGCTATGCCAAGGCCGAAAACGGCGTTCACCGCTTGGTAAGAATTTCCCCATTTGATTCCGCTTCAAGGCGTCACACGTCCTTCGCCTCATGCGAGGTAATCCCCGAAATCGATGAAGACATAAACGTAGAAATCAACCCGGAAGACTTGAGGGTGGATACCTACCGCTCCAGCGGTGCCGGCGGTCAGCACGTTAACAAAACGGAATCCGCAATAAGAATAACTCATATTCCCACGGGCATAGTGGTTGCCTGCCAGAACGAACGCTCGCAAATTCAAAACCGCGAAACGGCAATGAAAATGCTGAAGTCGAAGCTTGTCGAAATTGCCGAGCGTGAGCATCTTGAAAAAATATCGGATATCAAGGGCGTTCAAAAGGACAATGCTTGGGGAAGCCAAATCCGTTCATATGTTTTCTGCCCGTACACGATGGTTAAGGATCACAGAACAAGCTTTGAGGTCGGAAATATCGATGCGGTAATGAACGGCGACATCGACGGCTTCATTAATGAATACTTAAAGGCGCAAAGCCTCGGAAAATTGCAAAGCAACTGATTTTACCGTTATATAAAAAGGAGGTGTCCTCTTCATGGAGCATTGGGATATATTGACCGCCGCGGGCGAAAGAACCGGCGAAACAGTGGTAAGAAGCCGCTCGGCGCTTAAAACCGGGCAGTATCACCTTGTTGCGCATATTTGGATTACGGATGCTCGCCGCCGTGTTTTAATTCAGCAGCGAAGCTATGAGCTCAGCATTCTTCCGGGTAAATGGGCAATAACCGGCGGCAGTTCGGCGTGAGCTTTTTGAGGAGCTCGGCATAACCGCCGACTCCGATGAGCTTGAGCTTCTCACAACCTATAAGGGCAGAAATGACTTTGTTTATGTTTATATTTTGAATCGCAGTATTCCGCTTGCGGAAATTAAAATGCAATATTCCGAGGTTCAGGCGGTGAAATGGGTCAGCGCAGATGAGCTTCGCCAAATGGTCGAAAACCGACTCTTCCACAATTACACCTATCTCCCGGAGCTTTATTCATACATAGAGGATAAGGATAAGAATTAACCCTTTTTGCAAAGCGCCTTCACGATTTCTCGGTTCGGTCGAAAAATATTATATTCATTTTTCAAAAAACACTTGACAAACTTTTCTTTTTTTGATATAATAAGTAAGTCGTACGAGGTGCGGGATATATTTTTAATATAAGCGGGTGTAGTTCAATGGTAGAATCTCAGCCTTCCAAGCTGATCGCGTGGGTTCGATTCCCATCACCCGCTCCATTTTGTGCCTGTAGCTCAGTTGGATAG
>CAZRUB010000157.1:0-3616 GCA_964603185.1 uncultured Ruminococcus sp. | reverse complement strand
AAAATGTACACAAATATGTGTGATAATCAAAGATTTTGGAGTGGAGATTATTTAATAATAAGCACCTTGAATTGCTTCATCGCATTTTTGTCACTGCTTCCTTGCATAATATAAATAAAAAACTCTGCGGTGGTATTTTTATATACCACCGCAGAGACATGTTCATAGCTTTACACAAAATTTGCGGGTTGTTTCTTGCCGCATTTAATGCGACATTTTCAGCGATTATTATTCTTCGGTTTCTTCCGAAGCTTCATCTGCAACAACTTCCTCAATAGCTTCGGCGTCGGGCAGAAGCGCTCTTACGGAAAGTGCAATCTTCGGGGTGGGCTTAGCGTCCCAATTGATGTCTATAATCTTTGCGTCAACAGTCTGCCCCTTCGAAAGCTCATCCGAAGGCTTATCGATTCTCTTGTTTGCAATCTGAGAAATGTGAATAAGACCTTCAACACCTGGTATAAGCTCCGCGAACGCACCGAAAGCGGTTACGTTTGTGATTGTTACGCTTACAACATTGCCAATCTCAAATTTACTCTTAGCTATTGTCCAAGGATTATCCTCATCCTTTTTATAACCAAGAGAAACCTTTGTTTTTCCGTTTTCTTCGTTTTCGATCTTCAAAATGCGAACGGTAATTTCATCGCCGACATTAACAACCTCGGAAGGATGATTTATCTTGTTCCATGAAAGCTGAGAAATATGAACAAGACCTTCAACGCCGCCGATATCCACGAAAGCACCGAAGCTTGTGATTGTTTTAACGGTACCGGTATATTCCTTTCCGACCTCGGCATCTGCCCAGAAGGCCTCCGCCTTCTTTGCCTTTTCGGCAAGAATAACCTGCTTGATGGAACCGACAATCTTCTTTGTGCGGCTGTCAAACCTTATAATCTTTAAGGGAACGGTCTTTGTTGTGTCAACAAGAACCGAAAGGTCGCTTAAAAATCTGTCATTGGCCTGAGAACCCGGAACAAATACTCTTATGCCCTCGCAAAGAACAATAACTCCGCCCTTAACCGCTTCGATAATAACACCGGAGAGTACAGTTTCGTTGTTGAATGCTTCCTCGAGAACGGCATACTTCTTTTCGTTGTCAACTTTCTTCTTGGAAAGAAGAACATTTCCTTCGACATCGTTTACTCTTATTACAAATACATCGATAACGTCGCCAACCTTGACAACATCTTCGGGCGTAAGCGTCGGATCATCGGTTAACTCACCGGCGGGAATGATACCGTCAGACTTATAATTCAGGTTTACGATAACTTCATTGGGATGTATCTCTACGACCGTACCTTTAACCTTTTCGCCTGTATGTAAGGTAACAAGAGTGTTTTCAAGCACTTTTGTCCAGTTTTCCTCCTCATTTATTGTAGTTGTTACTTTTGTGTTTTCTTCCATTGTATGAAGAACCTCCTTTATTATCCAGTCCGGTGTTGAAGCACCGGCTGTTACACCAATTCGTTTGCGGATATATTCGGATTTATCGGGGAGCTCATCCGCGCCCTCAATATGATAAACCTTCGGACAAACACTTTCGGCAAGCTCCACAAGCTTCTTGTTGTTGGAACTGTGCTTTCCGCCGATCACAAAAAAAATATTCGACTCCGCCGCAATATTAAGTGCCTCTTTTTGCCTTAATTCTGTTGCACTACATATTGTATCAAAAAACTCTACCGTTTGGCAAGTCTTTTTTATAAATTTTTTAAGATTTTTCCAAAAAATTGTTGAAGAAGTAGTTTGTGCAACCACACAAAGCGGTTTTTCCGTCAATTTTTTTAATTTTTCTTCCGCTTCTTCCATATTTTTAACAATAACGGCACTGTTTTCGCACCATCCGTTAATTCCGATTACCTCGGGATGGGTCTCATCACCCGCTATTACTATAGTATAACACTTTTCGTGATATATTTCAACTATTCTTTGAATTTTTTTGACAAAAGGACATGTTGCATCAATAAAGTCACATTTTATCGCGTTTAATGTGCATTTTGGCACACCGTGGCTTCGTATAACAAGCGTATCCTCGCTTTTTGCCTCCTCGGGCGACGATACGATCCCCACCCCCTTGCCGCAAAGAGAGGAAACAACACGCTCGTTATGAATAATAGGTCCGAGGGTTACCATTTTTTTCCCCTCGGCGAGCCCGTCGTCTATAAAACCGAGTGCCCTTGAAACACCGAAACAGAAGCCTGCTGATTTGGCGAGATGAATCAAATTTACTTCGCCTCCTCCGACAAGCCGTATATTGTTTTCATAAGCTCATCGGAAAGCCTGTCATAATCGGCCTCGGTCAAATGCGTGCCCTTATATTCGGAATAGTCAATCGCATCTCCTACCGTAACATAGCTCTTTTTAACGAAGGGCTTGTGGTTTTCGGATAAATATACAGGCAAAATCGGCGCACCGGTCATAATCGCAAGCCGAACAGCCCCGTGCTTGACGCTTATATTATCCTCGCGCCTGCATCTTGTTCCCTGGGGGAACAAAAGCATGGCGTGACCGCTTTTTAAAAGACGTATAGATGTTTTCAATGCGGTTATATCGCTGTTTGCACGGTCAACCGGAAAGGCTCCGAGCTTTTTTATAAGATAGCCGAACGGCCCGAACGAAAACAACTCCTTCTTCGCCATAAATGTGAAATCGCGCCTGATGGATGCCGCAATAAAAACCGGGTCAAGTACACCGTAATGGTTTGCGCATACTATCAATCCGCCGTCATTCGGTATGGACGGATTATCCGAGAAGCGCAATTTATACGGAAGTCTTAACGCTAACTGTACCGCCCTGCGGGCAAATTTATAAAAACCGTTCTTCATTTTCCAACTTCCTGTTCGTTTATTTTGTTTTTTATAATGTTAATTACGCTTTCGGTGGCTTCATCCAAGGATAAATCGGTTGTATCCAGCAAAAACGCATCGTCCGCCTTCTTCAACGGCATAAATTCGCGCGTCGAATCGTTTTTGTCACGTTCGATCATGCTCCGCAGCACCTCGTCGAAGGTGACCTCTTCCCCTTTTTCCTTAAGCTCCGCACAACGCCTTTTTGCGCGAACCGTAACATCTGCGGTTAAAAAGATTTTAACCTCCGCATTCGGAAGCACAAAGCTTCCGATATCACGACCGTCCATTATGCAATTGTTGTTTTCTGCGATTGTTCGCTGAATCGCAGTCATTTTTTCGCGAATTTCCTTTACCGTCCCGGAATAAGATGCCGCCATGGAAATTTCCGGCGTTCTTATAAGCGAGGTAACATCCTCATCGTTCAAAAATATGTGTTGGTTCCCCGAAATATATTTTATATCGATATTAATATGCGAAAGGCATTCCAACACCTTATCGTGTTCCGTTTTTATGTCAATACCCGCACGCAATAAATAAAGTCCGACGGTTCTGTACATGGCACCCGTATCGATATAAACATACCCCAAGGCTTTTGCGGCTCTCTTGGCGATTGTGCTTTTCCCTGCGCCGGAGGGGCCGTCAATAGCGATATTTATCAAAAAAATCTCGCCCTAAATCGCCCTGTGGCCCAGTCCGATTGCAATTTCGTTAAGATGTAAAAGCCCGATTCCGCAGAAAATGCACACTGCGATAGGGTCATTATGCCGCGCAAT
>CAZRUB010000156.1:0-3666 GCA_964603185.1 uncultured Ruminococcus sp. | reverse complement strand
ACATTCTTTCGCGAACGCCTCTTTCCATTCTCGCAAGACCGATTCTGAACTGGTTCTGCAAAAGCTCACCCACGCAACGAAGTCTTCTGTTTCCGAGGTGATCTATATCGTCATCGCTTCCGATTTCGTTGATAAGGTTCGCCGCATAGTTAACGGAAGCGAATATATCGTTCACGGTGACGTGCTTGGGAATAAGCTCATCTCTTCTTGCGGCCATAGCCTCCCTAAGCTCTTCCTCATTGTCGGCGTTCTTAACGATATCCTCCATAACCTCACGAACAACCTTTTCGGTAATTCCGCATTCGGCGGGATCGAAATCAACGTAATTTTCCGCATATACCATATCGTTGGAGAAAACCTTAACGGCGGGCGCACCGGCTTCGATCGCCTTGCTTCCGGGATAAACGTAAACAACGTTGATTCCGGCCTTGTCGATTTTAACCGCATCGCTCTTGGAAATTACCTTTCCCTGCTCTACGATGATTTCTCCCGTTTCGGGATCCGAAATCGCCTCCGCCGCGGTGTGTCCGGAAATTCTTCCCACCATGGAAAGCTTCTTGTTATATTTATATCTTCCTACCTTTGCAAGATCATATCTTTTGGGATCAAAGAACAGGTTGTTGATAAGCGTTTGAGCGCTGTCCTCCGTGGGAGGCTCACCCGGTCTGAGCTTTCTGTAAATCTCAAACATAGCTTCCTTCCTGTTTGTTGTGGGATCCTTTTCAAGCGTGCTTCTCAAGCGCTCATCATCGCCGAAAAGCTCAATTATCTCCGCCTCGGTATCAACGCCGAGCGCCTTTATAAGCTGCGTTACCGGAAGCTTTCTCGTTCTGTCTATCCTCACATAGAAAACGTCGTTGGAATCGGTTTCGTATTCAAGCCAAGCCCCTCGGTTGGGAATCATCTGAGAGCTGATTAACGTTTTGCCGTTTTTGTCCCTTTCCTTCGTGAAGTAAATCCCGGGAGAACGAACAAGCTGGGAAACGATAACTCTCTCCGCGCCGTTTATAATAAAGGTTCCCTGATCGGTCATAAGCGGAAAATCGCCCATGAAAATATCCTGCTCCTTTATTTCGCCGGAGTCCAAATTTATAAGCCTGACCCTAACCTTAAGAAGAGCCGCATAGTTTGCATCGCGCTCCCTGCACTCCTCAATGGAATATTTCGGCTTATCGTCCAGATGATAGTCGATAAACTCAAGCATCAGGGTTTCGTTATGGTCCTTTATGGGCGAAATATCCCTGAATACTTCCTTGAGCCCCTCCTTAACAAACCATTCGTAGGACTTTTTCTGAACATCGATAAGGTTGGGCATTTCAAGAACTTCATCTATTTTCGAAAAGCTGAGCCTTGTGTTCTTGCCCATCTTCTCCGGGTGCAGCGTCACGCCGAGCTTGCCTGCGCGGTCGCAAATATCCCGATAGAATTTTTCGTCCTTTCCCTCCGATGTTACCGGAACTGACATAGACATATTATCCATCCTTTCCAAGGCCTTAAAAAAAGCCTTAAAATTTGTAAATTTATCTTGCATTAGGTAAAAATTTGTGTTATACTGTTCCTTGAAAGGGCATATATAACCACATTACAATACATTCTGTTATTATACCAAACTTTTTCCTTTCCGTCAAGCGGTATTCATCGATTTTTTGGTTAAAATATACACAAAATCCCCGACGAAATGAGGATTTTTTTCTATCCTCGATATTTAGAGATTTAGCTAATTATCACACAAGGAGGCACATATGCAGGACGAAATATTCAAAGCGTTATCCGATTCGGTACGAAGAAAAATTTTGGAGCTTTTGGGCGAGGGTGATATGACCGCCGGTGACATCTCGGCGCATTTTAATATAACCAAGCCCTCCGTCAGCCGACATCTCTCGGTGTTAAAGGCCTCCGGGCTTGTAAGCTCTCGCCGCAGCGGTCAAAGAATCATATATTCATTGGATACCTCGGCAATAAAAGAAATAATGCGTTGGCTGTACGATTCCTTCGGCAATGTTTGGATGAAGCGCTGACCGTTGCTTTTCTCCCCCTTTAGCCCGAAAAAAACATTTAAAAAAAGAGCCTCGGCCATTGACATTTTTGACATGCTGTGATATAATTCAATTAAACTATATATTTAGGAGGTTTATTTATGGCAAGATTTACTTTACCCCGTGATTTATATCACGGAAAGGGCTCTCTCGAAGCCTTAAAGTCTCTTAAGGGCACCCGCGCCTTTGTTTGCGTCGGAGGCGGCTCAATGAAGCGCTTCGGCTTTCTCGACAAGGTGGTTTCTTATCTTAAGGAGGCCGGGATGGAGGTTCAGCTTTTCGAAGGGATTGAGCCCGACCCCTCGGTTGATACCGTTATGCGCGGCGCTGAGGCGATGAGCGAGTTTCAGCCCGACTGGATAGTTGCAATCGGCGGAGGCTCCCCCATTGATGCGGCCAAGGCAATGTGGATAAAGTATGAGCATCCCGAAATTACATTTGAGCAGATGTGTGTTGTATTCGGCATTCCCCCGCTTCGCAACAAGGCACGCTTCTGCGCCATCCCCTCTACCTCCGGTACCGCTACAGAGGTTACCGCATTTTCCGTTATAACCGATTATAAAAAGGGAATAAAGTATCCTCTCGCGGATTTTGAAATAACACCCGATGTTGCAATCGTTGACCCGGAGCTTGCGGAAACCATGCCCGCCAAGCTTACGGCTCACACCGGCATGGATGCGATGACTCACGCAATCGAAGCGTACGTGTCCACCGCCAACTGTGACTTTACCGACCCCTTGGCTATCTTCGCAATCAAAATGATAAAGGACAACCTCATCGGCTCATATAACGGCAACATGGAAATGCGTGATACAATGCACAATGCACAGTGCCTTGCCGGAATGGCATTTTCCAACGCACTTTTGGGCATCGTTCACTCCATGGCTCACAAAACCGGTGCCGCCTTTGAGGACTTCGGAGCGCACATAATCCACGGTGCCGCAAACGCAATGTACCTGCCTAAGGTTATAGCTTTTAACGCAAAGGATGCTGCCGCCAAAAAGCGCTACGGCGAAATTGCCGACTATATGGGTCTCGGCGGTTCAACCGATGATGAGAAGGTTCAGCTCCTTATTGCATATCTGCGCGCTATGAACGATAAGCTTAACATCCCACAGTGCATTAAAAGCTACGGCGCCGATTCACTGCCGACCGATAACGGCTTTGTACCGGAGGAGGTTTTCCTCGAAAGGCTTCCCGAAATCGCGAAAAATGCGGTTGCGGACGCTTGCACGGGCTCAAATCCGCGCGCTGTTTCCGTTCCCGAAATAGAAAAGCTCTTAAAATGCTGCTACTATGACACTGAGGTTGATTTTTAATTCAACCCGACACGCAAGCTATATAGAGCAAGCTCTTCATAACATGTAATTTATAATATGTAACAAAACCGCCGAAGCATTCTGCTTCGGCGGTTTTGGTCTGTCGATAAATATTTTCCACATCATCGGCCGTCCTGCGGTGACAATCTCTCACTTGCGGGCGCGGACTATTCTTTTGTTACTCTTCCAAATAAACTATCTCTCCCGTATCGATGCTTATTTTGCATTTTTTGTTTTCGCGTTCATCTATACCCGAATAATGCACCGTATAAATATAACCGTCCTTCACGGTAAACAGAGGACCTGCTTTT
>CAZRUB010000155.1:0-3684 GCA_964603185.1 uncultured Ruminococcus sp. | reverse complement strand
AGCGCACGGCGAAGAAAAAACGGGTGGACAAAAGTCGTCCACCCTTATATTCCCTATTCCAAGCTTCTATTCAAGGCCTTTCAGGGAGGCTTCATCAACATCCCTTTCGCGGTGCGCCTTGCCGTTCTTCAGAATTTTAAGCTCATCCGCCGAATATTCCCTAAGCTCGGAGGAGTTGCCGCGTTCGATACGAACGGAAACGGTTTTTCGAAGCAGAACAACCGATTCAACCGTGCCCTTGGCACCGTCCGGTGTTTCGACGAGCGCGCCCGGCTTGGGGCATATTTTGTTAAGCTCCTCATATGCCTCCTGCTCATATTTAAGGCAACACATAAGCCTTCCGCGGCTTCCCGATATTTTGGTGGGATTTAAGGAAAGCCCCTGCTCCTTCGCCATTTTAATGGAAACGGGAACAAACGAATCCAAATAGCCGTGGCAGCACAGCGTTCTTCCGCATATGCCGATACCGCCTATCATTTTCGCCTCATCGCGCACACCGATCTGCCTCAACTCGATTCTTGTGCGGAAAATTCCGGCCAGATCCTTAACAAGCTCGCGGAAGTCAATCCTTCCGTCCGCCGTGAAATAAAACAACAGATTGCTTCCGTCGAAGGCGCATTCCACATCCACCAGGTGCATTTCAAGCTTACGCTCCTCGATTTTCTGCGCGCAAATCCGAAAAGCCTCCTTTTCGCGGCGGGTATTTGTTTCAACGCGCTTCAAATCATCCTCATTCGCCTTTCTTACAACCTTTTTCAACGGCTCTATCACCTGTTCCGGCAAAATATCGTGATTTTTCTGCGCCACAATTCCGCACTCAAGTCCGCGTGCGGTTTCGACGATCGCTTTTTCTCCTGCCTCAAACTCGATTCCGCAGGGATCGAAGAAATAAATTTTCCCGACCGGCTTGAATCTTAAGCCTATTACATTAACCATGAAGTACCTCCCAAAGCCTTATTACAAGGTCAGTTATAAACAGACCGTAATTTGCGTTTTTTGATTTTTCGTTTTTGGCGTATGCCGCCAGGGAAAGCGCGCGCACAATTCCTCCCTTGGTGTTTTCCGCGGCAAAAGCCTTAATATTCGGAAGAAAATCCGAGTTTATCACGTCGGTGCTTTGGCATTTAACCGCCGCCGCATCGCGGAGAAACGTAAGCATAAGCTCAAACAAGAGCTCCTCGTCATCGATGTTGTCCGTTATGAAATCGGAAACGGCCAGCGCCTTTAATCGGCTTTTCGAAAGCTCGCTCAAAAGGCCGAGCATGGCCTTTCTTTTTTGTGCCGCCTCCCCCGATTGGGAAAGCATGATGGCTTTTTTAACGATTCCGCCCGAAAATGCCGCTATAAAATCCGCCGAAGCTGCCATATCCGGGAAATTTTCGCGCACAAAGGCTTTGATTTCATCGTCGGATGCGGGCGGAACGCTGAAGATTGCCGCACGGGATTTTATTGTGTCCAGCAATGCGGACAAATCCTTAACGGCGAGAATTATCACCGCATAATGCGGAGGCTCCTCGAAGCACTTAAGCATGGCGTTCTGAGCGGGAGCTTCGCAAAGCTCCGCCTCCGGAATGAAGAGTATTTTTTTATCGGACGTAAACGGCTTGACGAAAAGCTCCTCACAGGCGGAGCGCACGGCCGAAACGGAAATGTTCTTTTTCCCTTTTTCGGGCACCAGCTCAAGATAGTCCGGGTGGTTTCCCGTTTTGTGCTTTATGCATGAGGGGCAGGTGCCGCAGGGCTTTTCGCCGTCCGATTCGCAGTGAACGGCCTCGGCAAGCATACGCGCCAGCGTTTTTTTCCCGATTCCCTCCGGCCCTTCAAATATAACGGCCTGGAAAACATCTCCCTCGGCAACGCTTTTTTTAAGGGACCTTATTAACTCCTCGTGCAGCATCAGTAGCCTGCTTTATCCGAAAGCGAATCGTCATTCTCTATCCAGTCGGATACATTTACGACCGTGTAGCTGTCGGCGGTATTTCTTATAACGACCTTATCGATTCCGGAATTTATAATCATGCGCTTGCACATTGCGCAGCTGCATGCATCGCTTACAAGAGCACCTGTTTCGCAGTCCGTCCCGACAAGGTAGAGCGTTGCACCTATCATGTCGCGTCTGGGAGCGCTTATAATGGCATTCGCCTCCGAATGGACACTGCGGCACATTTCATAGCGCTCGCCGCGCGGAACATTTAACGAAACACGGCGGCATGTGCCCAGATCCATGCAGTTCACCCTGCCGCGCGGGGCGCCCGTATAGCCTGTGGATATTATTTCATCGTTTTTCACAATGATGGAGCCGTAATTTCGCCTTAAGCAGGTGCCGCGCTCGGCAACGGTGCCGGCAATATCAAGATAATAATTGTGCTTATCACGTCTCATTGCAATTCTCCTTCGCCGAAAACCTTGGAATACATTTCGGAAAAATCCTCATCCTCGGTATCGGTTATAATTCCGTTCGCCGCCGATACATCGGGCGGCAGAACGTTTTCTGCCAATGCGCGGTAAACGCCGGAAAGCTCACTCTTTGTCAGGACCGAAAGCGGATTCGGCTCATACGTTCGGTTTAGGGCCTCTTTTTTCAGCGTAAAATAAAGCTTTTCCATGGAAACCTTTCCGCTCCCCATAAGTGCGTGCTTTAAGGTCAGCCCGGCAACGGGAATTTTATCGTATTCGGGGAAAAGCGTGGCCGCCAGGGCGGCAAAGCTTTTAACATCCGCATTTTGGCTGCTTTCCGTTCCCGCCGAACGGCCGAGGCGCGACTCCATACCGGATATAACGCAGCTCAAGCCGCGGAACGAAATCCATACATCGGAGGGCATAAAGCCCGAAAGCGAAAGCCCGGCAGAGTGAATGTTATATAATGCGCGGGCAAGATTAACAATAAATTTAATGCGCTGCTCCGGCATGAGGGGAAGAAAATCGTCAAACGCGAATTTAACGTATCCCCTCGGGATAACGCTTTTAACGAATATCAGGTTGTTGCCCCTTTGATGCTCGACAATTTCGGGATGAACCAGGCTTTTTGCCGACATTCGAAGCCGTGATGAGCCCGATTCCAGAGCGGAAAAAACCTCATCCGCGAAATCCGAACGGTCGCGCGCGTATTGAGCGATAACGGCATAGCCTTCCTTTTTTGCGTTGTCGGAATTGTAAGAGGCAAGATAAATCCTATCATATGCGGCGTCAAGCTCAAACCCGGATAAAAGCTCCATCACGCGATAGCCGGAGATTTGAAGCAAATCCTCCGAATAGGTTTCCTCCTCCAAATGATAATAGCGCATAACCATGCCGAAAAAGGCAATTATTCTTTCGATTAAGGCCTTGGAATCGATACGCTTATCCGCCGTCTTACCGTGCGCGGCAAGATAGGCACTGTAGCGAATATCGTCCAGCACGCCTTTTTCGTATTTGCTGATAACGCCGCAGGAATAAAGGGTTCCTATCATGTTTATGGGCGTTAAGTCGCCTATGCGGTCGAAGGCGATATCGTTATCGGAGCAAATGACCGCGAGGAAAGACTGCATCGCCTTGCCGTACAGCACGGCGGACTTTTCGGGAAATGTTTTTACCAATGCATCCGCGGCAATTAAATGCTCCGCGAGCGATTCGTTATGCTCCTTAAGGCTATCGTAATTTGTTTTCACGGCGCAGCCCCTCCTTTTTTTATTTTACAACAATGTT
>CAZRUB010000154.1:0-3722 GCA_964603185.1 uncultured Ruminococcus sp. | reverse complement strand
TCGCTCGGAAACGGAATAGACCCGCTTGAAATAATTTCAAAATACGGCGCGGATACCTTAAGATTTGCGCTTTCAACGGGTAATTCTCCCGGAAACGACATGCGCTTTTCCGATAAAAAGGTTGAGGCGGCAAGAAACTTCTGCAATAAAATCTGGAATGCGGCGCGCTTCGTTTTGATGAACCTTGAAACGGAGGATTACACGCTTCCGGAAGAAAATGAGCTTATGCCTGAGGATAAGTGGATTGTAACCAAGCTTAACGAGCTGGTTTCCGAGGTGACTGCGGCAATCGATAAATTCGATATAGGAATTGCGCTTGCGAAGATATACGGATTTTTGTGGGATTGGTACTGTGACTGGTACATCGAGCTTGTTAAGCCCAGATTATACAATAAGGATAACGTGACAAAGCTTGCGGCACAGAGAACGCTTTCCTATGTGCTTATAAATGCGCTTAAGCTTCTTCATCCCTTCATGCCGTTTATTACAGAGGAGATTTATCAGAGCTTCATGGGTGAGGAAGAAAGCATAATGGTTTCCTCATGGCCTCGGTATGACGAAAAGCTTTGCTTTGATAAGGAAAGCCGTGAAACGGAGCTGGTAATAGGCGCGATAAAAGCTGTGAGAAACTTAAGAACGGACATGAACGTTCCGCCTTCAAGAAAGGCAAAAATCATAATCGTTTCCGAAGATACGGCGCCGTTTGAATCGGGAGAGGCATTCTTTATAAAGCTTGCTTCCGCTTCGTCGGTTGAGTTTAAGGAAAGCGAGGAAGGTATAGCAGATAATGCGGTAAGCCAGGTTACGGAGGGTGCAAAAATAATCATTCCTCTTGACGAATTGGTTGACCGTGACAAGGAAATAGAGCGTCTTAACGCCGAAAAGGAAAGACTTATATCGGAAATCCGGCGTGTTGAGAACCTTCTTTCAAATGAAGGATACATTAAAAAGGCACCTGCCGCACTTGTTGAAAAGGAAAAGGCGAAGGGCGAAAGCTTTAGAAAAATGCTTGGCGACGTTGAAGCAAGCCTTAAAAAATACATGTAAAGAAAAGGCGGTGTATCACACCGCCTTTTTCACTCGGAGGAAGTAAGTTATGAATAAGAAAGAGGCACTTGAATTTATACATGGCGTTCAAAAATTCGGCTCGGTTTTGGGACTTTCGAGTATTAAAAGGCTTTTGGCGGAGCTTGGAAATCCCGAACGGGGACAAAAATTCGTACATATTGCAGGCACTAACGGCAAGGGCTCGGTTGCGTCGGCGCTATCGGCGATACTTACGTGTTCGGGCATGAAAACGGGGCTTTACACCTCGCCGGCACTTGTTGATTTTAATGAGCGTATAAGGATCGATTCTGTTCCCATAGATGATGAAGCGCTTTGCCGCAATACGGAAAAGGTGAAATCGGCATGTGAAAAAATCGTTGGCGGGGGATATCCGCATCCGACGGAATTTGAAATTGTAACGGCCTTGGGGTTTTTGTATTTTCGGCAGAAAGCGTGCGATATTACCGTGCTTGAGGTGGGATTGGGCGGAAGACTTGACGCAACTAACGTGATAGAAAAGCCGGAGCTTTGCATTATAACCTCGCTGAGCTTGGACCATACCGACAGGCTGGGCAGCACCATTGAGGAAATAGCGCACGAAAAATGCGGCATAATAAAGGGCGGGGCAAGGGTTATAACGCCTGAAAATCAGCCCTCCGGCGCAACAGAGGTTATAAGAAAAAGCACGGAAAGCTTAAAAGAGGTTTCCGTGCCTGAAATAAAGAGCCAGACGATAGACGGCATTGTGTTTGACTTTGGCGGCATGAAGGATCTGTTTTTTCCGCTCACCGGCGCTCATCAGGCGGAGAACGCCGCGCTTGCTGTTACCGCGGCGCTTGAGCTTGGCATTAGTGAAGAATGCATAAGGGAGGGGCTTAAAAAAACGTGTCACCCGGCAAGAATGGAAAAGGTGTCGGACGAGCCTTTGGTTATCGTGGACGGGGCGCATAATCCCTCAGCCATGAAGTATCTTGGGAAAAATCTTTTGGCACTGCTTCCCGACGGCAAAAAAACACTGATAACGGGCATGCTTAAGGACAAGGAGTACGAAAAGGCGCTTTCGTTTATCGTGCCCCTATTCGACCGTGTCATAACGGTTGATATAGACAGCCCGAGAGCGCTTCCGAAGGAAGAGCTCTTAAAAACCGTGAAAAAGCTTTCGGCCGATACCGAGGCGGAGGCAATGAGCTTATCAGAGGCGTCGCGAGAAATAAAAAAGGGCGGAATTTATGTTATTGCCGGCTCGCTTTATATGGCCGGGGAGTTTAAAAGGCTTAATCCTCAATATCATAAAGCACATTGAGCAGTGTGTAAAGTGCCGGAAACGAATACATTATATTCCAGATTCCGATACCGGAAAGACTGAATTCCGTTAAAAGGTCAAGCTTTGCAAGAATGCTTTTTGCATCCTCAAACCAAACCTCGTGAATTTGTCCTGAATTGTCGGTGTAATTGAAAAACGGAGATTTTGAGCTTTCGTCAAAAATAATAGGGGCATTGTAGCGTGCTGCCAGGTTCAGGGCGCCTATGTTCGATACCGTTCCTGCGCGTGAAGCACCGGATACATAAGGAAGCGTCCAGTTATAGCCGTAATTGGGGATTCCGAGCCAAAGCTTGGATCGCTCGATTTCCGAAACAGCGTAAGAAACAACACGACGCACACTGCCGATAGGCGCAACCGCCATGGGAGGACCGTATGTGTAGCCCCATTCGTAGGTCATCAAAAAAACGCGGTTTGCGTTATAACCTATCTGTCGATAATCATGCCCCTCGTACAATACACCGGCTTGATCGGCACGGGTTTTCGGCGCTACGGCGGCCACAACCTGCTTCCCATCGGGGTTTAAGGTGCCCGAAAGCTTCCCGAGCAGGGAGGCGTATGCATCGGAGTTTTGACCGTATATATATTCAAAATCCATGTCAACACCGCTGTATGGATTCATTTTGGCGGAAATTTCACTTATAAGACGTTGTTCGGCCGAGGGCGAGCTTAACACTGAATCGGAAAGCTCGGAAGAGAAGCCTCCGGTTTGCGCAAGGTTGGAAACGGATAAAAGACATTTAACATCATTTCGGACGGCTTCCGCGATGAGTGCGCTGTCGTCAATGGCCGAAAGCGAGCCCTCCTCGGTTACGCCGAAGGTAAACGGTGAAAGGTATGTTAGATATTTTAATGCATAATTTAAATTTTCGTCGGAAATATTCGGATAAGCATAGCCGTTTATCGAAAGAGCCCCTCGCTTGTTTTCTTTATACGAAAGAATTATGCGCATTCCGGGCTCTAAGTAGCTTTTGTCGATAAGATAGGGATTGTTTCGGTAAATTTCTTTGACGCTTACGGAATAACGCCGCGAAACGGAATATATACTGTCGCCCGAAACGGCGGTATGCACTCTGTCAACATCAAGAATTATTATATTTTGCCCCGCAATTATGCGATACGGCGGAGAAATATTGTTGTAGTTTGCCACATCAAATTGATTTACACCGTAAAATTGAGAAATTTCAAAAAGCGTTTCGCCGCTTTTGACTGTGTGTATAATCAAGCTTACCGCCTCCCGATGCCGCCGCGGATAAAATCCGCGGCGGTTATATAAACGAAATGCGTTGCACTTCGATACTTTATTTTATGATAAAAAGGAGAATTTGTGCCGATGTTTTTTACAAAGCCGTTG
>CAZRUB010000153.1:0-3755 GCA_964603185.1 uncultured Ruminococcus sp. | reverse complement strand
TGGCCATGAGGTTCCTTCAAACCTGCTGAAAACCGACAGCAGCTTTATTTCGGAGCTTAGGGATTCGGTTCCGGAGGAGGTTGTGCTCTACGGAGAATATTACGCGGTGGACATCAACGCGCGGTATATCGATTGCAATATCAGCTATTATATTTTGGATTCAATAAACGAAATGATAGAGCAGGGTCATCATTCGGATGACGCGTCGGATATATACGGCAAGGTATTTACGGATATTTATCGCTTCGCGTTTCCGAAAATCGTACAGCTGATACTTCCGATGGCTATGCGCAACAAGTCATGGCAACCGTTAAAGGCGACGTTTTTTAACGGCGAAGCGATATATGATTCTTTTTGGGATGCGGAAGAGTCGCGCGGAAGAAGCTTTATGGCAAAATCGTTCCGCATCAAAAAGGAATATGCCGATTGCTTCTCGTCGGATTACCCCGAAACGATGATAGAGTCTGTCAGCGACGCCATCTGCGTCAACAAATATCCGGGCGACGGCAGATGTATGTATACTCTGTTTAACAGAAGCTATCACACATATGAAGGAACGGTATTGAAGCTTCGCCATAAGGAAGGAAGGAGATATGTCGATGCTTGGAACGGGTGTGATGCACCGTTTACGGTGAAGGACGGATACGCTTACATCAAAAGCCGAGTGATAGCGCAAAGCACCGGAGCCATAGCGGAGATATATGAGTAGCATTATCGAAAACGGCAACCGTGAAAAATCGGTTGCCGTTTTTCCTTCAGTTACAATTAACATGAATTTGCTTTTGGAATTAACATACCCTATGTTAAAGTAATATTGTAATTCGAAAAGAGAAACAATATTTATACAAGGAGAGTGATTTTCAATGAATAAAATCATAACGGCTTTAATTTCGGTGAGCTTGCTTGCGGGGCTTTTTACCGCGTGCGGACAAGAAAGCGGCACTCAAAGCGCTGCGGTTTCGACTGACGGCTCAACCTCCATGGAAAAGGTAATCGGCTTTTTATCGGAAAGCTATATGGAAAAAGCGAGCGGTGTAAAGGTGACCTATAACCCTACAGGCTCGGGAAGCGGAATCAAAGCGGTGCTGGAGGGTAGATGCGATATCGGGCTTTCGAGCCGCGACTTAAATGCCGACGAAGAGCAAGAGCTTACGGCAACCGTTGTCGCTTATGATGCCGTTGCGGTTATAGTTAATCCCGAAAATTCGATCGATAACCTTTCGATTGAACAAATTTCGGCACTATACAGCGGAGTGATTACAAATTGGAGGGAGGTGGGCGGAGCCGATGCGCCTGTTGTTTTAATCGGCCGAGAGGCGGCTTCGGGAACGCGTGACGGCTTCGAAAACATTACCGATACGGCGGATAAATGCAAATATTCGCAGGAGCTCACATCAACCGGCGATGTTATTCGTACGGTGGCGTCAAACCCGAATGCAATCGGATATGCTTCCCTTGCTTCCGTGAAGGACATAGCAAAGGTGATAAGTGTTAACGGCGTTTATCCGTCCAAGGAAGCCGTGCAAAACGGAAGCTATAAAATCCAAAGAAATTTTATTTTTGTGACGAAAAAGGATTCGGAGCTTTCCGATGCGGCAAAAGACTTTTTCGACTATGCGACATCGGGCGAGGCTGACCTTTTGATCGAAAAAGCGGGTGCGATTCCGATTGCGGGAAGCGGTGTGAAAAAATGAAAAATGCAAAAAACTCAATGGAAAAAGCAATGAATCTCGCATTTACTTTATGCGGATTTTTAGCGGTATTCTTTGTGATAATCATAACCGTGTTCCTGCTCGTGTCGGGCGTACCGGCAATCGGTAAAATCGGAATTTTCGATTTTCTGTTCGGAGATACATGGGCATCAACCGCCGCCGAGCCGAAATTCGGTATATTGCCGTTTATTTTAACCTCCGTTTACGGAACGCTGGGCGCAATTATAATAGGTGTTCCGCCAAGCCTTATGTGTGCTTTGTTTATTGCAAAATCGAGGCATAAAAAAACGGCGGCGCTTGTGCGTTGGGGCGTGGGTCTGCTTTCGGGTATTCCATCGGTGGTTTACGGCCTTGTGGGAATGCTCGTTCTTGTGCCGCTTGTCAGAAAAGTGCTCCGATTGCCCGACGGTGCAACCCTTTTCTCGGCGATTGCGGTTCTTGCCGTAATGATATTGCCGACCGTGATATCCGTTTCGGAAACGGCAATCCGCGCCGTACCGAAAGAATACGAGGAAGGCTCGCTGGCGTTGGGTGCAACGAAAACCGAAACGATTTTTAAGGTGATTTTGCCGAGCGCGAAAAGCGGAATTCTAACCGCGGTCGTGCTCGGAATAGGCAGAAGCATCGGCGAAGCAATGGCAGTCATGATGGTTTCGGGGAATGTGGCAAATATGCCGAAGCTTTTTACAAGCGTTCGCTTTTTAACAACCGCCGTCGCAAGCGAAATGTCATATTCCTCGGGACTGCAAAGGCAAGCCTTGTTTTCGATAGCCCTTGTACTGTTTTTATTTATACTTGCAATCAATCTTGTGCTTAATTTAATCGTAAAACGAGAGAGGAAGTGAAATAATGGCCGAAAAAATATCGAATAGAAGAAGACTTAAGAGCGGGATATTAAACGCCTTGACGGTTTTCTGCGTCGGCATTATCGTACTGCTTCTTTTATCGCTTATCGGATATATTCTCTGTTGCGGAATAAGGCATATTACGCCGCAATTTCTCACATCGAAGCCAAGCCTCTTAAATGACACCGTGGGTATACTTCCGAACATCTTAAACACATTGTATGTTATTTTGATTACACTCCTTATCGTTTTGCCTCTCGGCGTGGGTGCGGCGATATACTTGAACGAATATGCGAAAAACAAAAGAATTGTCCGCCTAATCGAGCTCGCGGCGGAAACACTTTCGGGTATTCCGTCGATTATTTACGGACTGGTGGGTATGTTGATTTTTGTGCAGCTCTTTTCGCTCGGCACATCGCTTGCGGCAGGAAGTCTGACCCTTGTTATCATGACTCTTCCGACGGTTTTAAGAACAACGCAGGAAAGTCTCAAAACCGTACCCGACGGCTATCGCGAGGGGGCGTTTGCACTGGGCTGCGGGAAATGGTATATGCTCAGAACCGTTGTTCTGCCCTCGGCGATTGACGGTATTGTTACGGGGTGCATACTTTCAATCGGCAGAATCATGGGGGAAAGTGCGGCACTTTTGTTTACCGCCGGCATGGCAAACGAGGTCATGAGCCTCGCGGAAGCCGTAAAACCCGGACATGCCGGTTCAACGCTGACGGTAGCGCTTTATATGTATGCAAAGGAACGCGGAGAATTCGAAACCGCATTTGCCATAGCGGCGATACTTTTGATCATGACTTTAATAATCAATCTTGCGGCAAAGCTGACGGCAAAATTTTTGAAACGGGGTGGAACAAAATAATGGGTATAATCAAAACAAAGAGCTTGAATTTATGGTACGGCGGGCATCATGCGCTGAAAAACATAACCGTCGAAATCCCGGAAAGAAAGATAACCGCCTTGATCGGGCCGTCCGGGTGCGGAAAATCCACATTTTTAAAAACGCTCAACCGAATGAACGATTTGGTGGAGGGGTGCAAAATCTCGGGCGAAATAACCCTTGACGGTGCGGATATTTACAAAAACACCGATGTGAATATTCTTCGCAAAAAAGTCGGAATGGTTTTCCAAAAGCCGAACCCGTTTCCGATGAGCATTTATGATAATATTGCCTACGGTCCCAAAATTC
>CAZRUB010000152.1:0-3769 GCA_964603185.1 uncultured Ruminococcus sp. | reverse complement strand
ATATTCAAGCTTTATCTTCCTCCCTTTGCAATGCTTCGTAATTTCTTTTTTATACAGGACAAAATACATGTAAAAGCGATACACATTAACACGGCAGCCGACTTCATCAAAATTTCTTTCACAGATTATGCGCCCCCTTTACCGCTTTCGAAAGTTAGTCGTGGCTAACTTCATTCTTATGATATCATACTTTTTTCCAAATGTCAACTTTTTTCTTTATAAAAAAGCGGAACCGCCTTATAAAAAGCGGTTCCGTTTTCCTCAAGCCAATGTTCCGGTTATTGTAAGCACCGATGTCCCGGGCGTTACCGTTACAATTCCCGTTGCGGAATCCGTCGTTACGGTTGCGGCAGGCACCGTTATCCTTCCCGCCACCGATGTGAACACTCCGTTTGCGGTATAAGTGTAATCCGAGGTTAAATTCCACGCTTCTTCCGTTGTTCCGTCATTAAACGTAACCGCCGTTATATTTATATACGGCTCGAAGTTATCGGTTATCACAAGCGAATCTCCCGTTTCCGCGGCCCTTACGGAATAATTCGATAAGGTAAAGCTGTAGGTGACCGTACCGTTTTCGTTTACCCTTAAGGGTGCCAATGCTTTTGTTATTTCAACGTTAAGCTCATTTCCGGCATAAACCGTTTCCTCCGCCGTAATGCTCTGTGAAGACCCCGCTCCCGTCAGGCTTACGGTATTTGTAATTTCGCTTTCCAAGCCGAGGGGTGCATAATCGTTTGCTCTGACTTCATACCCTATTTGTACAAAGCTGTTTTGGGGGACAACGATATTGCTTATCGTAAGCGTGTTGTTGCTTACTGTTGCCGTCGGGGTTTGCGTGTTCGGGATACCGTTTACCCAATAGCTTAAGCTTCCCGTAATGAACGTAAGCGGTGTTACGTTTACGGGGCTCGCTTCCGTTCCGGCATTAAAAAGCCCGAGATTGTCGCTCAATGTGACGGAGGTGTATTCCGTTTGTGATTCATTGCTTATTCCAACGATATACGCAATTCTGTCGCCGCGCTCATAAACATCATATACGGCTTTTTTATTCAGTGTGACCGAGCTTATTATTTCGCCTACGGTTTCGTTTGATTCCTTGGAAACGTTACCGTAGGTAAGCGTTGCTTTGTTTGTAAACTGCGCCATGCTTCATTCCCTTTCTTTTTCTTTGTACGACCGCGGGCAAAGCCCATTCTTCGCGGTCAATAAATATTTTATGCAAAAAAGGACGAAATGTGACGCTTTTTGATATCCTAAAAAAAATAAAAGCACCTTCAAGGTGCTTTCACTTTTTAATCTTTCCCCGCATGAACCGTATCGTGCGCTTATTCAAACCTGCTCTCGCAGGTGGGCAGTCCTTCATCCGCTCATGGGCTTCCTCCCCGTAGGAGGCATGCACGCCACGGACTTTTAAGGTCTTCCCTTATTTTAAATGTTGGTTTAAATTATACGCACTCTCTCGCGAGCCGCAGGGGGCAGATTTTTATTCAAAATCAAATTCGTCGCTATTATTTTTCTTGAATTCCTCGTATACGGCATCAAGAATCTTCTTATCCTCAATTCCGTTGAAAAGCCATGACTCTTCATCATCCGAATCGTCATCGGGAATCATTTCCATTATAAGAACCGTTCCGTCCTCCGAATCGACGGGAAGCACAACGGCATACTGTCCGCCTTCATATTCCACGCTGTCAAGCCATTCGCAGGGGATTTCCTTATTTTCCTCTTCATCAAAAAGAACAATTATGTTCTCTTCCGGAATCTCGTTTTTATTGTCTGCCATTTTATTTCTCCTTAATCACTTTTCTCAATATAATTTTATACCAAACTTATTATAATGTCAATAGGAAAGCCGAAAATATTTATGTATAATTTAAATACTGTCCAAATAGCCCTGCAGAATGAACGCTGCCGCAAGCGGATCTACCTTTCCCTTCCTTTTTTTCCCGCTTATTCCCGCCTCCTCAAGGGTTCTGTGCGCGGCCATACTCGAAAGCCTCTCATCCCACAAAACAACCTTAACGGAATATTTCTTCTCCAGGAGCTTGGCGAAATCCTCCGAGCGTTCGGCACGCTCCCCCTTCGTTCCGTTCATGTTGAGCGGATAGCCCAAAACCACCGTTTCCGGCTTATACTCCTTCATATAAGCATCCAGCTCGGCAAGCCTTTTTTCCTCATCTCTGCCTTGAATAACGCCGAGCGACTGCGCTATCATCCCCGTCAAATCGCTTATTGCCAGCCCTATTCTCACATCACCGTAATCTATTCCCAAAATTCTCAACTCATTCATCTCCTATAAAGCCGCCGATATATAAGCAATACATAATAAAAGCGGTATCGTATCTATAAAGCAAAATCGCCTTTTAGGCTCTTGCTCATCGCCCTCCTCAGTGCTTTTTTTGCCGATTCTCGAATCAGCCGCATAAATCGATGTGTAAATCCAGAACACGAAAAGAGCTTTATAATTATCCCACATTCCCGATGTTATATCGGAATACAAAATCCCGGTAACTCCGAAGCCGACCGCCGACAAAAGTGCAAGCACCATGCCCATTTGCCCGCCCTTCATGCCAAAAGCAAGCTCTCTTAAAATAAGCATTAAAAGTATAACAATGCAGGCAAAAACGATAACCGACGAGTGCCACCTTCCCAACGACGGATACGCCCGGTAATATTCGAAAATAGCCTTAAGCGCTCCATATGCCGAAACCCTGTAATCCGCCGACGGAGCAAAAAGATATTCGGATATTCCCGCACTCATAAGCTTATGAAAATCAATGATTTCGTAAGGCATTATAAAGGGTATGAATAAAAGTCCCACTCCGCCGATAAGCAGTAATCTCCAATCCTTAATCACAATAAAAAATGCAAGAACGAAGGTTGCCCACACCCACGAGCCACCCGACCAGCAAACCGTAAGCGCAATAAGCTTCAAAAACGCCATCGCAACCAAAAGGCATTTAAGCCTTCGGTTTTTTGTCATGAAGAAAAGCTCAAAGTCCATCGGAGCGGCAAGCACGTATATCTGCCCCAAAACCTTCATTTCGTAGCTTAATATGCTCTGCGTCAGCTGGATAACGGCCATAACACTTCCCACAACGCAGAAAATCAACTTAAGCCTGAAAAGCATTTCCCGCGAGTCCGCCGTGTTGACGATAACAAAATACAAAAGCATGAAGCTTCCGTATACCGCACAAGCTTCAAGGGCATCCCAGATGCTTTTCCCCATCGATGCCGCAAAGAGCGTTGCGGCGCAGAAAAGCGTTAAAAGCACATCAAACGACGAAACCTTACACTTTTTATACGACCATGTATATTCGGCAACGAACAGAAAATACATGATTATTACCAGTGCGAAAAGCACGCCTCCCGGTATAAGCGCAAAAACCGCCGTAACAATGCTTATCATAAGCAATAAAGCTTCTTTAATGCGCTGCGGCGCAATTCCGGGATTTATATCCGGCATGAACAGCAGCTTTTTGATAATGCTTGCGGTATAGCTTTCCTCTATATGAAGCTTTTTGACTACTTTTGTGTCAAAGCTTTTAAGCTTATCGGTCAGTGAGCTTATTTTTTTTGCGATTCTTGACGAAAACTCCGAAAACAAGCGCCTTCCCCCTTTAGTGAAAAACACCCACTTCTGAGTGCAATTATTCCGAACATCAAGCTTTAATATAATTATAAACCTTTTTCTTGTAAATTTCAAGTATTATATATAAAGCCCGACCTCGTTTCTTATAAACAGAACCACCGCCGCCAAGCAAAGCAT
>CAZRUB010000151.1:0-3789 GCA_964603185.1 uncultured Ruminococcus sp. | reverse complement strand
TAGGCTGAACGCGACCACTGCAGGCGTCGGCGATATAAGAAGCATTATAACGGAGCTTGACGGTATCATGGGTGCCGAGGGGGTGCTCTTATATCTTGACGAGATACAGAATTTTAATAAAAAGCAGCAACAGTCGCTTCTTGAGTTTATAGAAAACGGAAAAATAACGCTTATTGCAAGCACAACGGAAAATCCGTATTTTTACATATACAATGCGATTTTATCACGTTGCACGGTTTTTGAATTTAAGGATGTATCGGTATCGGAGATTGAAAAAGCGTTAAGGCGTGCGGTTTTGTTTATCTGCGAGCGCCGCAAAACAAAGGTTTTTGCGGATGACGATGCGTTGGAGCATATTGCTTATCTTTCGGGCGGAGATGTGAGAAAGGCCTTGAATGCGCTGGAGGTGTGCGTGCTTTCGGCAAATCCTGACGGTGACGGTAATGTGCGTGTTACATTGCAGACTGCGGTTGACACAACACAGAAAAAAGCGATAAGATATGATAAGGACGGCGACAGTCATTACGATATAATAAGCGCTTTCCAAAAATCGGTAAGGGGGAGCGATCCGGACGCGGCAATACATTATCTCGCAAGGCTTATTGCCGCCGGAGATATTCAGATTATAGCGCGAAGGCTTTTGGTTATGGCATCGGAGGATATCGGCTTGGCCTACCCGCAAGCGGCCGGAATTGTGAAAGACCTTGTGGATTCCGCGTTTCAGCTCGGCCTCCCCGAGGCTCAGCTTCCGTTGGCCGAGGCGACGCTTCTTTTGGCAACCGCACCAAAATCGAACAGTGCGGCGGAGGCCGTCTGGGCGGCGATGTCGGATTTGGAAGCGGGAAAAACAGGGGATATTCCGGCGCATCTTAAGGACTCGCACTATAAGGGGGCCGGAAAGCTCGGACACGGTGTTGATTATAAATATCCGCACAACTATCCCAACCATTATGTTAAGCAACAATACTTGCCCGACGAAATCAAGGACAGAATATATTACACTCCCGGCGATAACAAGTTTGAAAATGCGATAAAGGCATATTTTCAAATGATAGGGAAATAACGCATAAAGAGTTACCCTAAAAAAAGAGTAACTCTTTATGTCTATTATTGGAGAAGGGAATAATGAAAAAGACTTGTGCCTCGGCGGCACATTGTTATGATACCCGAAAAATACAGATTTATACATTGAGAGCGATATAAATTATGGAGGCTTAAATGACCGAGAAAACTCACGGCGGCTTTATAAAGGGCGCGCTGATAATTGCAATTGCAAATATTTTGGTGAAGCTTATCGGAGCGGTGTTTAAAATACCGCTTGACCGTGCTATTCTGCAAACCGACGGAATGGCGCTTTATAACACATCCTACACAATATACAACCTTTTGTTTGTCATTTCGACTGCCGGACTGCCGACCGCAATTTCAAAGCTTGTTGCGGAGGCTGATTCGCGCGGAGATTTTGCCGGCTCGGAAAAAATCCTAAGGGTTTCCTTTGCATTACTCATATGCCTCGGCGGTGCGGGAATGCTCATTCTTCTTTTCGGAGCGCGCTTTTTCTCTTCGTTGGTCGGATATCCGGATGCGTATCTTACCATGGCGGCAATGAGTCCGAGTCTTTTGTTTGTCGGCTGCATGAGTGCGTTCAGGGGATACTTTCAAGGGAAGCAAAACATGCTTCCCACCGCAATCAGCGAGGTTATCGAAGCGATTTCGAAGCTTTTCGTGGGGCTTTCGATTGCATATGTATTGCTTCCCAAGGGGAAAATGTATGCCTCTGCGGGTGCGATTTTCGGTGTTACGGTGGGAAGCGTTCTCGGCAGCCTGTTTCTCGGTGCATACTATTTAAAAAAGCGTGAGCGCAAAAATCACGAAAATAAAAAAATTTCAACGTGGAAGGTGCTTAAAGGCATTGTGAAGATAGCGGTTCCGATAACGCTCGGCGTTTCGGTTTTCACCTTGACCTCGTTTATCGATACGGCAACCGTTACCAATCAGCTGAAGGGCTATATAAACGAGTCCAAGGCTGCGGAGCAGTCGATTTTATCCAATCTCGATGCGAAGCGCGGAGAAAAGTTTCTCTCTGCTTCGCAGGAGCTTTCGGATGATGAAAAAATAACGGAGCAAAAGGCGGCATTTGTGTACGGATATCTTGTTCGTGCAATTACGCTTTTTAATATGCCGGCAGTTGTGATTGCGGCAATCGGGACGAGTGTTGTTCCGGCAATAGCTTCGGCGAATGCCGCGAAGGATAAAGAAAAAAGCAAAAAATACACTCGCTCGGCGCTGACGATCGCAACGGTTCTCGCATTGCCGTGCGCGCTTGGGATGAGTGTGCTTGCGAAGCCTATCCTCGCATTGATATATAACGATTCCGGCTACAGCGTTCTGCTTAACATAATGGGTATAGCGGTTGCGTTTTTAACGCTTGTGCAAATAGCGAATGCATTGCTTCAAGCTTGGGGCAAGGTTTGGATTCCCGTCATAAACATGCTGATAGGCGGCGCGGTTAAAATAATCGTAAACATTATTTTGGTCGGAAAGCCCGAAATAAATATAATGGGTGCACCTATCGGAACGCTTCTTTGCTATATGACGGTGGTTGTTTTGGACTTGATATTTATAATTAAATGCTCGAAAATAAAGCCGAGCTTTTTGGATATGCTTATAAAGCCGGTGATGTGCACGGCGTTTATGGGAATATTTACCTACGCGTCATATAAAGCGCTTGTAATGCATACCGGCGATGTGATCGCATTAATCGGTTCCATCGCGGTTTCGTGTGTTGTATACTTTGCCGCGGTAATTTTTACGCACACACTTAAGAAAGACGACATTATGCTTTTGCCGAAGGGCGAGAGGCTTGCTACATTGATGGAACGTATGAAGCTTTTATGAAAAGAGGTTAAGCATGAAGAAAACTTTTTACGAATTTGTTGAGCTGATGAAAAAATTGCGTGCTCCCGGCGGATGTCCGTGGGATAGGGAGCAAACGCACGAATCGATAAAAAACAATCTTCTGGAGGAAGCCTATGAAGTCTATGACGCAATAGATGAAGGCGACGATTACGCAACCAAGGATGAGCTGGGCGATCTTTTGATGCAGATAGTTTTTCACGCAATTATTGCCGAGGAGGAAGGAAAATATGACCTCGATGATATAGCCGGAAACGTATACGAAAAGATGGTAAGGCGTCATCCGCATGTATTTGGTAAAAATATACTTGACAAAAGCAGTGATGTTCTGGTAAAATGGGAAGAGATAAAGAAAGAAGAAAAAAGCTACAGATGCTACGCCGATGATTTATATGATGTCGTTCGGGCATTACCGGAGCTTAAGCGTGCCGAAAAAATCGGAAAGCGTGCGGCGAAGGCGGGATTTGATTGGGATAGTGCCGAGGATGTTCTTCCCAAGGCCGAGGAGGAGCTTTCGGAGGTATCGCATGCAATGAAAAGCGACGGAAACGTAACCGAAGAAATCGGGGACTTGCTCTTCACGGTGGCAAACCTTGCGAGAAAGCTTAATGTCGATCCGGAGGAAGCGCTTTCTTTGGCGAATAAGAAGTTTATAAAACGCTTTGAAAAAATGGAGAAGCTTAATACAGAGGGAGATTTTGCGGCGTTGCCCATGGAGGAAAAGGATGCTTTATGGGAAAAAGCAAAGCAAAACGTATGAAAAAGAAGGAATTTTGCCTTTGAAGGCGAATTACTTATATAAAAATATATTCTAAGGAGGAAAAAGAATGAATAAGACAGAATTGGTAATGGCAATGGCAGAAAAAACCGGTC
>CAZRUB010000150.1:0-3830 GCA_964603185.1 uncultured Ruminococcus sp. | reverse complement strand
GTTGTCAAAAAACGTCCCGTCATATTTTATAAGTGTGGAATGAAGTGCGTATCCGTTGTGAAAGCGCATAACGGGCCCGCAGTAATAGCTTGCATACGTCCAACGGTTAAGCCTCTCGATATATTCAAATTCGCCCTCTATCGTGGGTGTATAATCCGTTCCTATCGTGCAGGTAAAGTTATTCAAAAGCGTCCAATGATTTTTCACGCCCTTAAAAAGCCTAACGCTGAAATCCTTTTTCGAAACCCATATAAGATAATCCGTCTTGCTTTCGTAGCCGCCCGCATTCACAAGCTCCTCCAAAGGATCCGCGCCGTATAAAGACGGTGTTATCGATATATCTCTTTTTTCCTCCGTTTCCGTAACGTTGTATTCGCACCCGAATACACTTGCCACATCCGAAAGCGGAAAATAAAATATTCCGTCCGCCATGAAGGCGGGATACTCCAAATTATAGCCGACCCAATTGTCAAGTGCGTAAATATTATCCTTGAAAAACCGCATCGACGCGCTTCCCGCACTGTTCTGCGCAAAAAGACTGAGGCTTTCCCCATCATTCACGTAATTAATTTTAAGGTCGGAAAGCAGGCGCTCATCCATGTAAATTTCGTCGCCGCAAAGATAATAGGGATAGGGTACGGAATCCTTAAGGCGATATACCGTGTGCGTTTTTTCGCGCCCCTTTACATGAAGCGTCAGATAGAACACGGTCTGCATCGCACCCTTGCCGTTTTCGTTTTCGTAAATATAAGGCTGAAGTGTTATTCTGTTTCCCTGCACTCCGTTATATTCCGCCCGCGCTCCCTCCGCGGTTATTTCAACGTCAAAAAGCTTGCCCGCCTGATACCGTGGAAGCTCAAACACGGTTTTGAAGCTCGTATCGCTGTTTTTTATCGCCACGGTTTTTTCGGAAAGCTTTTCTCCCTCGGAAAAAATGCCGAAGCTCACGTTCTCTTCAACATATCCCTCCTTAACGATTTCAACGTGAAGAGTAAGCGTTTCTGCCTCCATACCGCCGTTTTTTTCGCTTTCCTCCGTTTCGGCGGATATTTCAGACACCGCAACGGCCTTTTCCTCGTTAGGCACAGCTTCGCCGTACGAAGCCGCGGTGTTCCCCAACACCGACGCCAAAATCAACATAATTAAAACTGCTTTTTTCATTCTCCAACCTCTTTCCGTTTAATTATACCAAAATCCCCATAAAGAATTCCGCCGCATATACAACTATGCAGGCACATGCCGCCACGAGCACCAGGCTTTTTTCAAAATACGAAAGTATTACCGCACACACAAATCCGATTGCCGCCGAAGCTATATATGCGGTCGACGAAAAAATTGCCGGAACAGTCATGACGCTGAGCACGGCATAAGGCACATAATACAAAAAAGACAACAAAAACCTGTTTTTGATTTTTTCCTTTACCAACACAAACGGAAGCATTCTTACAAGATATGTCACAAGAGCCATGACCGCAAGATATATCCAATAATTATTCATGTCACGCCGCCTCCTCAACATCCACGGGCGCAAAAAGCGCAAACAAAGCGCTTGCCGCCGCCGCGCATATTATAACCGTGAAGCCCGACGGGATTTTTTTCAGCATCGGGATAAAATTGAAAAGCGCGCTCAACGCAACCGCAAAAAGAACGCAAAAAAGCGTCGGTCTGTGCTTTTTCGCGGGCGGAATCACTATCGCCGTAAACATTGCGTAAATCGCAATGCCCAATGCACTTGTAAGCGCCTCCGGCAACACCGCACCGGCCGCCGCACCGAGAAGCGTTCCTATGCTCCAGCCGAGATACGGCGTTAATATAAGTCCGTACAAGAAGCGCCGTCCGACCCTTCCCTTGCAACCCGATGCAACGCCGAACACCTCATCCGTGTTCATAAACGCTATAATAAAGCGATCCGTCGGGCGCACGTTTTCGGAAACCTTCTGCGAAAGCGAAACCGACATAAGCGCGTAGCGCATATTTATAACAAGCTGCGAAAGCGCAAGCTCCGCGAGCGAGCCCCCTGCGGTTATTATCGGAACCGCCGCAAGCTGACCTGCCGAAGTAACGTTAGCCATTGAAATAAAAAGTGCCTGGATGACGGTCAGTCCGCTTTCAACCGAAAAGATGCCGAATGCGAACGCCACCGAAAGATATCCCAGGCAAATAGGTATCCCGGCGATTATGCCCTTGACAAAGCTATTGTTTTCTTCCATGGTGCATCTCCGTTTTAGTTTAATAACAGTATTTTACACCAAAACCGCTGATTTGTAAACCGTCAATATTTCAGAAGCTTATGCTCATGCACCGTATGCTTTTATGGCAAAAATAACAAAACGGCGGCATTTGGCCGCCGTTTTGTTATTTTTTGATTTGCGCCATAATTTTTTCCCAACGCTCGGGAGAATCCTCCGCATTGTATTCGGGAACAAATCCCGCTCTCAAATAGCTTTTGATTGCCGGAATGCGGAAATCGTCCGTCGTTAAATACGCGGTTTTCATTTTTTCGTTTTTAAGCACCCAAACGGCCCACGCATTAAGGAACGTTCCGTAGCCGCGCCCTCTGAATTTTTCATTGCACGCAACCATGTGAATGTATCCTTCCTTTGTTTCGTAATTCGGTATAACCGTGAGTGTGGCGGCGCATTCGCCCCTAAAATAAAGAAGATAGCACATGTCGGGGTTGTAGTTCTCCCAGTTGACCATAAGGGAATTATAGTAGTCCTCGCTTTTCCTTCCGTCGGAAAGCCCGTACTGCACGGTGTCAAGCCAATCATCCAGTGCGTTTTCAGCCTCACTGAAGCATTTTATTTCGCAATTTTCAGGCAATGTCGGCTTTATGCTTTCCGTATTGTCGTTTGTCCATCTCATTTTAAGCTGCATTTTTACCTCACCCTTTTCTTAAATTCTTCCTTAATTATACCGTTATTCCGCTTAAATGCAAGCCTTTTTGCCGTAAACATAACTTTATTTCATAAATAAATGACTTTATTTCACAAAAATAAGTGCCGCACTCTGGCAAATGCGGCACTTAAAGGAGGGAAATAAAAATATGTATTAACTTGCTTTAGCTATATTATAGCACGTTTGACGCTTGTTTGCAATACTTTCTTTTGTTGAAAATGCACTAATTTTTCTTCTGCTTTTTGTGCATATTGCTAAAACAATAACTCCTCATACGGCGGGAAAGGCCAATAGGTATCGCCCACATTAACCTCCAGCTCATCGGCAAGCCTTCTTGCCTCACGCATAACGGCAAGCACCTTATCCCTGTAAAAGGCAGAGCGTTTTTCGATGCTGTTGATCGTCCGCACCTTATCCACCGCCTCGGAAAGCTCCTCGGTTTTGTCGGAAAGCTCATCGGTAAGCACGGATATTTTTTCAATAAGCTTTTGCTCCGTTCTGCATTCCAAGGACGGACACACCGCCTTTTTGGATACCGCCGCCTCACCCAAAAGCTCCGCATATCGGCTTACCGCGGGAATGATTTCCTTTTTGATCATGTTAATCATCGTGAGGGCTTCTATATTTACCGTCTTGCAATAATTTTCAAGCAATATTTCACATCGCGACTCTATTTCCGTTTCGGTATAAATGCCGTGCTTTTTGAAAAGCTCCACATTCTTTTTCGCCTTAAACGAGGGAATTGCCTCCGGTGTGCTTACAAGATTCAAAAGCCCTCTCTTCTTTGCTTCCTTCACCCACACATCGGAATAGTTGTTTCCGTTGAAAACAATTCTTTTGTGAACGCCGTATTCACGCTTTATCAGCTTATATACCGCACTGCTTAAATCCTCGGTTCCTTCAAGCTCATCCGCAAACTGGCGAAGTTCTTC
>CAZRUB010000149.1:0-3843 GCA_964603185.1 uncultured Ruminococcus sp. | reverse complement strand
TCGTAAAGTGTTACGCTTTTGTTACGCTGGGTAAAAAAATAAGACCGAAACCCCTTGTAAAATAAGGGGTTTCGGTCTTTTCGTTCTTATTCCCACTCGATTGTTGCGGGGGGTTTGCTGGTTATATCGTAGCAGATACGGTTAACGTGGTCAACCTCATTTATAATTCTGTTCGAAACCTTTTCAAGCACATCATAAGGAATTCGCGCCCAGTCTGCCGTCATAAAATCGGTAGTTGTAACCGCGCGAAGTGCAACGGTATACTCATAGGTTCTTGCGTCACCCATGACACCGACGCTCTTCATATCGGTAATAACCGCAAAATACTGGTTTATATCGCGCATAAGCCCCGCGTTTTTAATTTCCTCACGGAAAATTGCGTCCGCATCGCGAAGAATATTAAGCTTATATTCATTTACCTCGCCTATAACGCGGATGCCGAGTCCCGGACCCGGGAACGGCTGACGCCATACCATATCCTCGGGCATACCGAGCTCTATCCCCGCTTTTCTTACCTCATCCTTGAACAAAAGACGCAAAGGCTCAACAATTTCCTTAAAGTCAACATGCTCCGGCAAGCCGCCGACATTGTGGTGGCTTTTAATAACCGCGGCATTTCCGAGTCCGCTTTCGATAACATCCGGATAAATCGTTCCCTGCACGAGATAGTCAACGGTTCCTATCTTTTTAGCCTCGGCTTCAAACACACGTATAAACTCTTCGCCTATTATCTTACGTTTAGCCTCAGGCTCCGTCACACCGGCAAGCTTGGACAAAAACTGCTCCTTTGCATCCACCTTGACAAAATTAATATCATATTCCTCCGTGAACATTTTTTCAACGCTTTCAGCCTCGCCCTTTCTCAAAAGGCCGTGGTCAACGAAAATGCACGTGAGGTTCTTCCCTGTTGCCTTGCTTAAAAGAACCGCACAAACAGAGCTGTCAACTCCGCCTGACAATGCGCAAAGTGCCTTTCTATCGCCGATTTTCTCTTTCAGCTCACGAATATTTCTTTCAACGAAGCTTGACATTGTCCACTGTCCGGTAAAGCCGCAAATATCATAAAGGAAGTTGCGGAGCATCTTGCTGCCCTCATTTGTATGGTTGACCTCCAAATGATACTGAACGGCATAAAGCTTTTTCTCTTCATTGCAGAATGCGGCGTTTTCGCAGTTAGTTGTTGAAGCCATTGACAAAAAGCCTTCAGGGAGCTTTGCCACGTAATCATTATGACTCATCCAGCATACATTTTTCTTTTCAACATCCTTAAAGAAAACATTATCTTTATAATCAATGTCAATCTTACCGTACTCTCTGACCGGTGCCGTTTCAACCGTGCCGCCGAGTGAATACGCCATGAGCTGAGCACCGTAGCATATGCCGAGAATCGGAATGCCAAGGTCAAAAATTCTTAAATCGCACTTGGGTGACTTATCGTCATAAACGCTATTGGGACCGCCGGTGAAAATAATCGCACCGGGATTAAGCTCCTTAATTTTTTCAAACGGCATTGTGCAAGGGTGAACCTCACAATACACATTTTCCTCCCTCACACGCCTTGCAATGAGCTGATTATACTGACCGCCGAAGTCAAGTATTAAAACAAATTCCTTCTCCATAGCTACTCCTTCTGTTTATGTAAATTTTAATACGCCTTTTTGCTTATTATATCATAATTTTAATTCAAAATCAATACAAGTCAACACTTTAATAAAAATAATTTGCAAATTTACGATGGATGTGTTGCAATTTTATTTTATTTTCAAGCTTTTAACCGTTTAATTTTAATAACATCACGGATTGACATAAAAAAATAAAAGTGCTATAATGTGCACGAAAGCAAGCATGAGCTTAAAAGGATATGAAAATTCAAAGGAGCGTGGGTATGTGTACGGTTATCTGTGGTATTTTGTGATTTTTTCGTTCTTGGGATGGTGCATGGAGGTCGCGTATCACACAATTTCGTGCGGAGATTTTTCGAACAGAGGCTTCTTAAACGGCCCGGTATGCCCGATTTACGGTGTGGGAGCTGTCCTTGTTATATTCAGCTTGAGGCCTTTTTCGGAGAACATGCTTGTGCTTTTTGTATTTGCGATGATTATAACGTCATTGCTTGAGTTTTTAACGGGATATGTACTGGAGAAGATTTTTCACACGAAATGGTGGGATTATTCCGACACACCGTTTAATATTATGGGATATATCTGCCTTAAGTTTTCGCTTTGTTGGGGTGTTGTCTGCACATTTTTGATGCGCGTCATATTACCGTTTACGGATAAGCTGATTGTAAGAATCCCTTATAAAGTGGGAGCGGTGCTTCTTGTTGTAATCGGTATTTGCTATATCGCCGATGCGGTGTATACTGTTGTCACACTGAGAAGTTTGAGGATAAGAATTAAAACAATGGAGGAAATATCGGTGCGTCTGAGAAAGCTTTCGGACGAGCTCGGTATACATATATCGGACTCTGTTTTCGACCTAATGGAAAAAACCGAGGAAATCACACAAGCGGGTAAGGAAAAGAAGGAAGAGTTTGAAAAACTGAAGAAGCAATATTTATCCAAGATCAAGAGTCTGGATTTAAAACAAAGACGTATCATAAAAGCTTTTCCGTCGTTAACATCAAAAAGATACAAATATTCTTTGAAGCATATTAAGGATTATATTAACAGAAGAAAATAGAAGGGGGCTATCATTTGTGAAAAGGATATTACTTGATTCAAAAAAGAATTTTTATAAGGTGAATTTGCATTGCCATTCAACGGTATCGGACGGAGGCAAGACGCCGGAGGAATTGAAGGAGATGTACGTAAAGCAAGGGTATTCGGCAATTGCTTACACCGACCATGACGTTTTACTTGACCACAGTGACCTTTCCGATGAAAATTTCGTCGCATTGAACGGATATGAAATGGAAATTAACGATACTCCGAAGGACGGCAGAGAGTGGAGCGAGTGCAAGGTATGTCATTTATGTTATGTCGCGCTGGAGCCGGATAACCTCTCGCAGGTATGTTATCACAGGAGCATGTATCTTTTCGGCAATGCTCCGAATTATCGGGATAAAATAAAGTTTGACGATTCAAAGCCCGATTTTGTAAGAGAATACAGTCCCGAGTGTATAAATAAAATGATTGAAGAGGGTAGAAAAAACGGATTTTTTGTTACATACAATCATCCTTCCTGGTCATTGGAAACCTCGGATGAATACGGAAAATACAAAGGCATGAATGCAATGGAAATCTGCAATTACGGTTGCTTGGAATCAGGATACGATGATTATAATGAGAAAGAATATGATGAGATTCTGCGCGCCGGCCAAAAAATATATTGCATATCAACGGACGATAATCACAACTACAGGAAGGACTCATTCGGAGGATTCACAATGGTAAATACGGATAAGCTTGAGTATAAAAAGCTTACAGATGCTCTTGTAAACGGTAATTTTTATGCATCGCAGGGGCCGAAGATTCATGAGCTTTGGTACGAAGACGGCAAGCTTGGCATTAAGTGCTCCGATGCGGAAAAAATCGTTCTTAATACGGGAGTAAGGCGTGCGTGCGCGGTTTATGCGGAGGAAGGACATGCGTTAACATACGCGTCGTTTGATGTTAACGATAAAGATGGATATGTCAGGATTACAGTTACGGACGCTTCCGGAAAACACGCGAATACGAATGCGTATTTTGTGGAAGACTTGAAATAATAAAAATTTCACCTGCTCCAAAAATCGGAGCGGGTGAGTGTTTTCAGATCCTCCGTTGTCTTTTGCAGGGATATTTACGGTCAACGGAGGAGGGGGAGAAAAAAAGTCGAAAAAAGTGAAAAAAGGGTATTGAC
>CAZRUB010000148.1:0-3960 GCA_964603185.1 uncultured Ruminococcus sp. | reverse complement strand
TGCGAGGTGTGCGGAGGGAAGCGATATAACCGCGAAACGCTGGAGGTTAAATATGAGGGCAAAAGCATATATGACGTTCTGGAAATGACGGTAGAGGAGGGGCTTTGCTTTTTCGAAAATCTTCCGAAAATAAAAAGAAAGCTTCAAACGCTTTTTGATGTGGGACTGGGATATATTAAAATAGGTCAGCCGTCGACCACACTTTCCGGCGGTGAAGCGCAGAGAGTTAAGCTTGCGACGGAGCTTTCCAAAAAAGCAACGGGAAAGACGATGTATATATTGGACGAGCCGACAACGGGACTTCACACGGGGGATGTTCATAAGCTTATAGAGGTGTTGGACAGGCTTGTCGATTCGGGCAACAGTGTGCTGGTTATCGAGCACAATCTTGATGTTATAAAGGTTTCCGACCATATTATAGATTTGGGACCCGAGGGCGGCGACGAAGGCGGAAAAATCGTTGCCGAGGGAACGCCCGAAAGGGTGGCCGAATGCGAAAAATCGTATACGGGCGGATTCTTAAAAAATATCTTAAATAAATAGGCATAAGCGCCTCCTTTTTTCAATAGAATTATAGAAAAAAGGAGGCGCATTTCCATGGAAGAAAAAAGGACGGGAATGAGAACGGCACATAATGTAATAATCGAGGGCAGAGGCAAAATAAGCATAAGCGGAGTTACGGAGGTCGGAGGCTTCGACGACGGAAGGGTAACGCTTGAAACGGGGATGGGCTCGCTTTGCGTAACGGGAGAAGGCCTTCATATCAATAAGCTCAGCGTGGAAACGGGAGATGTGGAAATCGAAGGAACCGTAAATTCATGCTCGTACTTCGAAGGCGGAGGCAAAAGGGCGGCGGGCTTGTTCGGGAAGCTTTTGAAATAATGTCTGCGGAGGCGGTAGAGCAGGCGCGCGTGTTTTTCGCGTGCCTTGCGGGCGGAGCGGCAATAGCCGCTGTTTTCGATTTTTTTCGTATAATAAGGCGAAGCATCGGCGGCGAGGCGCTCGATAACCTTTGCGACGCATGCTTTTGGCTTGTCGGAGGCTTGTTTTTTGCGTCGTTTTTGTATCGGGTTAACGGGCTTCAGCTCAGGCTTTATGTTTACGCGGCGATGATTTGCGGAGCGACGGCGTATTTTCTCGTTATAAGCCGTTTTGTTGTTGCGGCAGGTGTTTTCGCCGCGGGCATAATTAAAAAAATTTTGATATTTATCATAAAAATTCTTACGGCGCCGCTTGCGTTTTTTTTAAGAAAAACCGAAGGAGCTGTGCTTATTGTGCTTTCTCCGATACGCAAATTGAACAAAAAAATAAAAAAGCTTCGCCGAAAATTTATTTTTGACGGTAAAATGATAAAAAAAATATAAAAAACTCGGAAAAATATCTTTACAAGTGCAGATATCTATTATATAATAAAAATGATATTTGTATAAAGGACGGATTGTATGAAAAAGCGAGTTCCGCTATATATTGCCGCGGCGCTTGTTGCGATATATTTCTGCGTTATGTTTATATCTCAGCAGATGACCATAAACGAAAGCAAGAAAAAAATAGCCGAGCTGGAGAGTGAAATCAAAAACGTTCGTGAGGAAAGCAAAAGGCTTGAGGACGAAATAGAAAATGCGGAGAGCCGCGAAACGATTGAACGTATCGCGAGGGAGGAGCTTGGCCTGGTTTATCCGGATGAGAGAAAATATATTGATTCGAACGGCTGACGCTGTTTAATACATATGAGAAATAAGGAGGACATTTCCATGGATTTGGAAGTGGGAAAAATAATCGAGGGGAAGGTATCCGGAATAACGGGCTTTGGCGCTTTTGTCGATTTGGGAGAAGGCAAGTCGGGGCTTGTGCACATTTCCGAGGTATCGAAAAATTATGTTAAGGATATAAATGAGCATCTTAAGGTCGGGGATACCGTCAAGGTTAAGGTTATGAATATCGAAGCCAACGGAAAAATCGGCCTTTCGATAAAGAAGGCTCTTGAGGAGGAGCGCGGGAAAAAATATGTTTTTTCCGGGATTCCCGCGGAATTTTCCTTTGATAACGAAAAAACACAGGATTTGTCGTTTGAGGATAAGCTTGCGAAATTCAAGCAGGATTCAAGCGACCGCATGCAGGACGTGAAGAGGGCGGCGGAGAACAGACGAACCGGATATAAAAAACAGTCCGGAGGGTATTGATAATTCGTTCGACTTATCGATATTGCATCGTCTATGCTCCCGCTAAGGTACTGCCTTGTTGATGAAAAAAGGCGGAGAAAATTTGACAAGCGATTCGTACCGAAGGAAAATTAAAGCTTAACGGTGGAATTTTCCGAAAAAATAATGCGCAAAACGGCCATACGATTTTAATTCGTACAGCCGTTTTTTGTTTATATTATGTATCGTCTGTTCGAAGCAATAAAAAATCGCTTACAGCGATTTTTTATTGCTTTTTTGCGCGGAAAATGAATTTCGCTCCCAGAAAACGCCGTCGGAATAGCCCTGAATTTCGGGATCGGACTCTGCCATAGCAAGGCGCTTTTCCGCCCATGCACAGTAAAGCGGTTCTCTTTCGATACCTATATAGTGCCGATTAAGCTTTTTCGCGGTAACGCTGGTTGAGCCGGAGCCTAAAAACGGGTCAAGAACAACATCGTTTTCGTCGGAGCTTGCAAGTATCATTTTTGCAAGCAGTTTTTCGGGCTTCTGTGTCGGATGAGCGGTATTTTCAGGCATCGACCAGAAGGGAACGGTAATGTCGTCCCAGAAATTGGATGGGCAGGTATCGCGAAGGCCGCCGTTTTCCGTTTCGCTCCAGTCCTTCGGCTTGCCGTTTGCACGATAGGGTGCCATAACCCTTTTGCGAAGCTTCACCGCGTCAAGGTTGAAGGTATAGTCATCGCCCATTGTGGCAAACCATATATCCTCCATGCCGTTTTTCCAGTTGCGTTTTGCGCCGCGGCCTTTTTCACGTTGCCAGGTTATGCGGTTTTTAACGTTGAAAAGCTCACCCATTATTTGCCCTATTATAAGACCGGAGGCCCAGTCGCAGCAAACATATAAGGAACCGCTGTCCTTCAAAAGCGGCTTCACGCATTTAAGCCAGTTATATGTGTATTCTTCGTAATCGGCGCTTTTTTTTCGCGAAAACGTATTCCCGTTGAAGGATTTTGTCATATTATAAGGCGGATCCGCAATGATAAGGTCCACGCTTTTGGGTAAAAGAAGCGGACAAACGGAAAATGTGTCGCCGATTATGGTTTTGTCCAAAACATCGTTCATTGACGAAACGGGACTGTCGAGCGTGAGGCATCGGCCTAAATATTCCTCGTTTTCGTTAAGCGGCGTATCTATTGTTTTGTTTCGGCATGCTTTTTCTTTTGCCATGAAATACTCCTTCCGAATAAAGCTCTAAGGCTGCACAAGCCTTTGCCTGTGCAGCCCTTTGGATTTATGCGCGGTTTTTTATTTCCTCGGTAATTTTTTTGATAAAGTCGTCAAGCGGCATGGTTTCGGTTTTGGCAGTGTCACGGTTGCGGACGGAAACGGTTTTGTTTGCGACCTCCTCCTGACCGATGATAAGCATATAGGGAACGCGATCCACTGTTTGAGCCTCGCGAATCATATAGCCTATTTTTTCGTTTCGCGAATCAAGCTCAACCCTTATTCCGGCGCTTCTCAAGGCTTCGAAAACCTCCGTTCCGTATTCGGCGCTTTTCTCGGATACAAGAAGAACCTTTGCCTGAGTGGGCGCAAGCCATACGGGATATTTGCCGGCAAAATGCTCGGTTAAAATGCCGATGAAGCGTTCAATTGAACCGAAGCAAACGCGGTGAATCATTATCGGACGTTCCTTTTCGCCCTTTTCGTTTACATATTCAAGATTGAAGTTCAACGGCATCTGGAAGTCTAACTGAATGGTTCCGCATTGCCATGTTCTGCCCAGCGAATCCTCAAGGTGGAAATCTATCTTCGGGCC
>CAZRUB010000147.1:0-3998 GCA_964603185.1 uncultured Ruminococcus sp. | reverse complement strand
GAACCTCGCTCTCAAGGTTTTTGAGAAGGTATTCCTTAGCCTCCTCTGCGGAAAGACCGGAAAGCTCTTCAAGCTTTTTGCGTTCCAAGCCCTGAAGCTCCGAAAGTGCTTCCTTTTCGGCATCCAATTCCTTAAGCTTTGCCGAAAGGGTTGCTTCCTTCTGCTCCAAAGCGTCTGTCTTCTTGTCAAGGGTTGCTTCCTTCTGATGAAGCCTGTTTTCCTGGCGGGAAATCTCGCTTCTTCTTTCTTTAAGCTCCTTATCAAGCTCCGCTCTGTTTTTGTGAATTTCCTCTTTTGCTTCAAGCAAGGCTTCTTTTTTCTTGCTTTCCGCGGTTTTCTGTGCCTCCTCTATGATGCGCTTTGCCTCATCCTCGGCACTGCCTATCTCGGCTTCGGATATTTTACGGTTATATGTAATACCGGATTTGAATGCAACAATTCCGACAATAACGGCAATAAAAAAACCGATACCGAGACCAATGAATATGTTTACCATTAGTCTACGCGACCTCCTTTATATGAAACGGGAATATCAAGCATCACGTGAAAAACACACAATTCCCGTATTATATTAATTGTATATGTTTTTTTAACAAATGTCAAGTGATTTTATAAAGGTTTTAATTTAAAGTTTTTTCCGCCGCCCGTATTGTGTTTTTCATAAGCATGGCTATCGTCATGGGGCCGACGCCTCCCGGGACGGGTGTTATCGCGCCGGCGACAAGTGACGCGGACTCAAAATCCACGTCGCCGCAAAGCTTTCCGTTCTCATCGCGGTTCATGCCCACGTCTATTACAACCGCGCCTTTTTTTATCATATCGCCGGTGATGAATTTCGGCTTTCCGACCGCGACGACCAAAATATCGGCTCTTCGGGTGACTTGTGCAAGATTTTGCGTTTTGGAATGGCAAATCGTCACGGTACCGTTTGCGTGGAGAAGAAGCATTGCCTGGGGCTTGCCGACGATATTGCTTCTGCCCACTATGACGCATTCCTTGCCGGCGGGATCGATTCCCGATTCGGCTATAAGCTCCATAACACCGGCGGGGGTGCAGGGCAAAAAGTCATATTCACCTATCATGATTTTGCCCACATTCGCGGGAGTAAAGGCGTCAACGTCCTTATCCTCCGAAATTGCGTTGAGTATCTTCTTTTCGTCAATATGCCCGGGGAGGGGAAGCTGAACCAGTATTCCGTGAATATTTTCGGACTTATTCAGCACATCGATAAGCTCAGAAAGCTCCTTTTCGGTTACGCTTTCGGGGAAGGTGTATTCCTCCGAATGGATATGGCAAAGCTCACACGCCTTTTTTTTGTTGTTGACGTAAACCCTTGACGCGGGGTCATTTCCGGCGAGTATCACCGCCAGACCGGGTCTTACGCCCTTTTCCCGAAGAGCGAGAGCCCTTAATGCCATCTCTTCCTTTATCCGTGCCGAAACCTTTTTTCCGTCCAGTAAAATCATTTTTTGTCCTTCTTTCATAATTTTCTCTTACAAGGCAGTCGGGGCCGTTTCCGATTAAATCCTCACGCCCGACTTTTTTCAGCGCTTTTATAACAAGCTCACGGTTTTCGGGGCGTGTGTACTGTAAAAGCGCTCTCTGCATTGCCTTTTCCTCGCGGGAGCGGGCAACATAAACCTTTTTCATCGTCTTGGGGTCAAGACCGGTATAAAACATTGCGGTCGAAAGCGTCCCCGGGGTGGGATAAAAATCCTGCACCTGCTGCGGGCGCATGTTCATCTTTTTCAAATATTGAGCCAGAAAGACGGCGTCCTTTAACGTGCTTCCGGGATGACCGGACATGAGATAGCAAACAAGATATTGCTCCTTCCCGGCTTCACGGCAAAGCTTATAGTATTCTCCCGCAAATTTTTCGAAAACCTCGCGGCCGGGCTTGCCCATATATTTTAACACATTGTCCGATACGTGCTCGGGCGCAACCTTAAGCTGACCGCTCACATGGTGAGCGCAAAGCTCGCGGAAAAATTCGTCGCTTTTGTCCTCCAGCATATAATCATATCTTATTCCGCTGCGGACAAACACCTTTTTTATTCCGGGGAGGGTGCGGAGCTTCCGCAAAATTCCCAGATATTCGCTTTGATCGGCAACAAGATTTTTGCACGGCGAGGGAAAAAGACACTCCTTGCCCTTGCAGGTACCGCTTTTAAGCTGCTTTTCGCATGCGGGATATCGAAAATTCGCCGTCGGGCCGCCCACATCGTGAATATAGCCCTTGAAATCGGGGTCAAAGGTCAGCTTTTTTGCCTCAGCCAAAATCGAGGCCTCGCTTCTGGACTGGACAATGCGCCCTTGGTGCATGGTGAGTGCGCAGAAGGAGCACGAACCGAAGCAGCCGCGCGAGGATGTGATTGAAAACTTAACCTCCTCAAGAGCGGGAATCCCGCCTTCCTTTTCGTAGGAGGGGTGATATTCCCTTGTGTAGGGGAGAGCGTAAACCCTGTCCAACTCGCGGCGGGTCAAGGGCATCGTCGGCTTGTTTTGGATGAGGTATTTATCACCGTGCTTTTGGCAAAGCACATGCCCGCGGATCGGGTCCTGCTCCTCATATTGTATAAGTGCGGCCCTTGCGTAAGCCTCCTTCGAGGACGAGACCTCCTCGTAGGACGGAAGAATTACGGAAGCCTTTCGCGGATTATCGGAAAGGACGCAGGTTCCGGGAATGTTGTCCTTTATAAAGCCCAGCTCTAAGCATTTTGCGATTTCAAGCGTTTGGTGCTCACCCATGCCGAAGGAAAGTATATCGGCACCCGCGTCGCAAAGAATGCTTTTTTTGACCTTGTCCGACCAGTAGTCATAGTGGGCAAAGCGCCGAAGGCTTGCTTCCACGCCGCCGATTACTATCGGAATGTCGCCGAATACGTGGCGAGCCATATTGGAATACACGGTAACGCATCTGTCCGGGCGTCGTCCGCGCTTTCCGCCGGGTGAATAGCTGTCCTCGCTTCTCGGCTTTTTACTTGCGGTATAGTGATTTACCATGGAATCGATAACTCCGCCCGAAATCATGACGCCGTACCTTGGGCGTCCCAGTCTTAAAAAATCGTCCCTTGAGGTGATATCCGGCTGCGCGATTATTCCCACGCGATAGCCCGCCGATTCCAAAACTCTCGATATAATGGCGTGACCGAATGAAGGATGGTCAACATATGCGTCGCCCGTAATCATAAGAAAATCAAGCTCGTCCCAGCCGCGCAGAGCCATATCTTTTTTTGAAATTGGTAAAAACATGTTTGACATCGGTATCTTCCTTAAAGTTATTCTGTCGGGGGGAGGATTATTTCGTCGTCCTCGTCCTCAAATTCGTCTTGGCTCGGAGCGATATTTTCGGATGCATTATCAACCGCATAAGACTCGGAGGCTTGTGTATCATCGTCCGATACAACATCGTCACTGTTTTCCGAGGCTTGGGATTCCGAAAGACCGGCCCCCTCAAGCATTGCCAAGTAATCCGCCTTTGTGACAAGCACCTTTCGGGGCTTGCTTCCCTCGTGAGGGCCGATTATTCCGCGGTTTTCCATTTGGTCGATAAGCCTGCCCGCACGGCTGTAGCCGACGGAAAGCCTTCTTTGAACAAGCGAAACGGATGCCTGTCCGGCATCAACAACGATTTCTATCGCCTTGGAAAGAAGCGGATCCGCATCGCCGGGGGCTTCCTCATCAACATCGGAGGAGTCGCCCTCACCGGATTTTTCAACGATTTCCAAAACATCCTCGTCGTAAACAGCTTCGGATTCTCTTTTAACGAACTCAACAAGACGCTCCACTTCATCGTCGGAGATAAAGGCGCCCTGAACGCGCACGGGCTTGCTTGCACCCATGGGATAATAAAGCATGTCGCCCTTACCCAAAAGCTTTTCCGCGCCGCCGGCATCCAGTATTGTTCTGGAGTCGGTGTTGCTTGAAACGGCAAAAGCGATTCTTGACGGAATGTTCGCCTTGATAACACCGGTGATGACGTTGACGGAGGGCCGCTG
>CAZRUB010000146.1:0-3998 GCA_964603185.1 uncultured Ruminococcus sp. | reverse complement strand
GCGCCCCCGATGAGGTTGATTATGTAATCCCCGGAAATGACGATGCTATCCGTGCGGTAAGCCTTATTGCCGGTGCAATGGCAAATGCCGTTATCGAGGGCAGACAGGGTGAGTCCTTCGCTCCGGCCGAGGAGGTTGCCTCCGAGGAGCAGGAAGCCGAGGTTACGGCTGAGGCTGAGGCTGAAGCTCAGGCTGAGTAATTATACTTAAAGATAAGAAAGGAAGTTACTTTAATATGGCAGAGATTACGGCTAAAATCGTTAAAGATTTGAGAGAATCCACCGGTTGCGGAATGATGGATTGCAAAAAGGCATTGGTTGAATGTGACGGAGATATGGACAAGGCCGCTGAATATTTGAGAGAAAAGGGCCTTGCAAAGGCGGCAAAGAAGGCATCCAGAATTGCGGCCGAGGGTCTTGTTAAAATATACAGAGACGGTAAAACAGGCGTTATTCTTGAAGTAAATGCGGAAACAGACTTTGTTGCAAAGAATGCGGATTTCCAGGCATTTGTTGAGAATGTTGCGAAGGTTATTGCGGAAAAGGCACCCGCATCCGTTGAGGAGCTTCTCACGATGGATTATCCGGAGGGCGGCACCGTTTCCGATGCGCTTACAAACAAAATTGCCGTTATCGGCGAAAACATGACTATCCGTCGTTTTGAAAGAATGGAAGGAACAATTGCTTCCTATGACCATGACAACGGAAGAATCGGCGTTATGGTGCTTCTTGATGCACCCGAGGGTGATGAGGCGGCCGCAATGGGCAAGAACCTTTCCATGCACATCGCAATGTATGCTCCCACTTATGTAGCTGTTGAGGATGTTCCCGCGGAGGTTGTTGACCACGAGAAGGAGGTTCTTAAGCTCCAGGCAATGAACGAGGGCAAGCCCGAGGCGATTGCCGAGAAGATGGTTCAGGGAAGAATCAGAAAGTTCTTTGAAGGAGTTTGCTTGAATGAGCAGGCATACATCATGGACGAGGATATTAAGGTTTCCAAGTACATCGAGGATACCTTAAAGGGCGCAAAGGTTCTTAAGTTCGTTCGTTACGAAAAGGGCGAGGGACTTGAAAAGAAGGAAGAAAATTTCGCGGACGAAATCGCTTCCATGCTTAAATAATCGATAAACATAAGGTGCGCGGAGGCTTTAAAAGCTCCGCGCATTTTTTTCATGCGGCAAAAGCCTTTGGGGGCTTTTGTCGAATTATTTGTAATAACAGCTAAAAATGAAATCCGAGATTTGTGAAATTTGTTGTGAATTAGGTATTGCATTTTTGCGGTAAATTTTATAAAATAAAGAGGTAGTATGAAGCTTTGTGCTTCGGCACGGTGCCGAAGAGGGAAGCTTCGAAAAAATAAATTTTTTTACGGAGGACGAAAAATGAAAAAGTTACTCGCATTACTTCTTGCGGCGCTTATGGTGTTTGCACTCGTAGGCTGCGGTGAGAACAAGGACAACGATGAGGAAGCTAATGCCGTTAAGGTCGGCTTTATTTTCCTTCACGACGAAAACTCAACCTATGACAAGAACTTCATGGACGCTGCAAATGCGGCAAAGGAAGCACTCGGTCTTACCGATGAGCAGGTTATGTTCAAGGTAAACATTCCCGAGGGCAATGAGTGCTATGAGGCTGCCGCTGAGCTTGTTGAAGCGGGCTGCAACCTTATCTTCGCCGACAGCTTCGGCCATGAGGATTTCATTATCCAGGCCGCAAAGGAATTCCCCGAGGTTATGTTCTGCCATGCAACCGGTACAAAGGCTCACACGGAGAACCTTCCCAACTTCTACAATGCGTTCGCTTCCATTTATGAGGGACGTTATCTTGCAGGTGTCGCAGCGGGTCTTAAGCTTAATGCTATGATCGAAAACGGCGACATCACCGCAGAAGAAGCTAAAATCGGTTACGTCGGTGCATTCCCCTATGCTGAGGTTAAGTCGGGCTACACTTCCTTCTATCTCGGCGCACGCTCCGTTTGCCCCACCGCGGTTATGGACGTTAAGTACACAAACTCCTGGTTTGATATAGCTGCGGAGAAGGAAACCGCCAATGCGTTAATCGCAGACGGCTGCGTATTAATCAGCCAGCACGCCGATTCCGAGGGTGCTCCCAAGGCTTGCGAAGAAGCAGGCGTTCCCAACGTTGCATACAACTTGGATACACGTGAGTGGGGTCCCAACTCGGCACTTATCTCTTCCAAGATTAACTGGGCTCCTTATTTCGAGCATATCATTAAGGCGGTTGAAAACGGCACCGCAATCACCCAGGACTTCTGCCAGGGTCTTGAAGAGGGCTCTGTGGAAATCCTCGGTCTTAACGAAACGGTAGCCGCTCCCGGAACCGCTGAAAAGCTTGAAGAGGTTAAGGAAGCTATCATCAACGGCGAGGTTAAGGTATTCGATACCGCTACCTTCACCGTAAACGGCGAAGCTCTTACAAGCTACATGGCTGACGTTGATACGGACGAAGCGTTCACTCCCGATACCGAGGTTATCGAGGACGGCGTATTTGCTGAGTCTGTAAAGAGATCCGCACCTTACTTTGATCTTGTAATCGACGGAATCACTGAGAAATAATTTCCGACTTTGTTTTAAGGGCGGGGCCGAAATGACCCCGCCCAAAAACATTTTTAGCACTGAAAAAAACACAGGAATTTCCCCGTGTTTTTTTGAGTATTAACCGAAGGAGGAAAACGAGAAGCATGAATGAAGCGGCTATAGAACTTAAAAATATAACCAAAACGTTTGGCAGTGTAGTGGCCAACAGGAATGTGTCACTCACCGTTAACCGCGGGGAGATTCTTTCCGTTTTGGGTGAAAACGGTTCCGGAAAAACGACGCTTATGAATATGATTTCCGGAATATATTTTCCGGATGAGGGGCAGATTTTCATAAACGGGGAAGAGGTTGTCATACGCTCGCCCAAGGATGCATTTGATTTGAAAATCGGCATGATACATCAGCATTTTAAGCTGGTGGATGTGTTTACCGCGGCCGAAAATATCGTTCTCGGCTTGGAGGAAGAGGGCAAGTTCGATATTAAGGCGGTGGAGAAAAGAGTTGCCGAGATAAGCGAGAAATACGGCTTTTTGATTGACCCGACAAAAAAAATATACGAAATGTCGGTTTCCGAAAAGCAGACGGTTGAAATAATAAGGGTGCTTTACCGCGGAGCGGATATATTGATTTTGGATGAGCCGACGGCCGTTTTGACCCCGCAGGAAACAAAGAAGCTTTTCGGAATTTTAAGAAGAATGCGCGATGACGGAAAAGCAATAGTTATCATAACCCATAAGCTGAATGAGGTGCTTTCCCTTTCCGACAGAGTATCGGTTTTGAGAAAGGGCGAATACATAGGAACCGTCGAAACAAAGAATGCAACGGAAGAAAGCCTCACCGAAATGATGGTGGGAAAGAAGGTATCGCTTAATATAGAGCGAACGGAGCCCGAAAGCCCGACGGACAGGCTTAAGGTTGAAAGCGTTAACTGCGTAAGCCGTGAAGGCGTGACGCTTTTGAGGGAGGTTTCGTTCACCGCAAGGGCGGGCGAGATACTCGGAATCGCAGGTATTGCCGGAAGCGGCCAGCGTGAGCTTTTGGAGGCAATCGCGGGCTTGCAACATTTGGAATCCGGGTCGATTGTTTATGAAAATCCCAAAACGGGAAGGGCGGAAAGCCTTATAGGCAAAACCCCGCTTCAGATAAGGGAAATGGGCGTCAGGCTTTCGTTTGTTCCGGAGGACAGGCTCGGCATGGGGCTTGTGGGAAACATGGATATTGTGGACAATATGATGCTCAGAAGCTATCGTAAGGGCAAGGGCGTGTTCTTGGAGCGAAAGGCACCCAAGAACCTTGCGGATACCATTATTTCCGAGCTCGGCGTTGTTACGCCCGACGCGAAAACGCCCGTCAGGAGGCTTTCCGGCGGAAACGTTCAAAAGGTATTGGTCGGACGTGAGATTGCCTCCTCGCCCACGGTTCTTATGGCGGCATACCCCGT
>CAZRUB010000145.1:0-4020 GCA_964603185.1 uncultured Ruminococcus sp. | reverse complement strand
TTTTGATTTTCGAAGGGATAGGGCTGCTCACTCGATGCGGTTGCCCTCACGCCCTTTTTATCTATGGCCGAAAGCATATAGTCATCGCTCTTTTTGTTAAACTCCGACGCGGTTACCGTTTTCTTATGAGCGTCGGGCTTCAAAAGCCTTACCTCCGATGCGACGAGATAGCCTGATACCGATTCCGTAAACTCGATTTTTACCGCACGCGCGCGGATATTTTGCGGAAATGTTATTTCAACCGGCGTTCTTTCGTATTTTGCCTGCGATTCAAAGCCGTATATAAACTCCACCTCGCCGGTAACGGGATAAAAGCTCTTGCCGTCGTCCGAAGCGTAAGCTGTCGCACGCTTCGCAATTCCGGACATGGAATATTCCTTCGCTCTCGGATAATATCTGAAGCCGGAAACCTCCGTTTCCTTCCCGAACTCAACCGTGAAGCTTATGGGAACGTTATCCTTATAGCTTACGCTTCCGTCCTCAACCTCATAATACGAGTGCCAAAAGGTGCCCAAATCGCCGTCGCAGGCGGTGAGCACGGAATTGCCCGCACCGAGCGAGCTTGTTGCGGTTATGACCCACGCCTCGTCCGTTACGATTTCATCCTCCTCAAAGGAAGCATTCTCCGAAAGGGTCGGATTTCCGCTGAAATATCCCTTGTTTTCGTTTTCGTCCGCCAAGACACAAAGCATCCCGAGGGAAAGAACTGCCGCCGTGATTATACATATTATCTTTTTCATTGCATGCGCCTCCTTATATAAGCTCCGCCGCTCTCTCTGCCGCGTAATAGCCTATGTCCTCTCCGAATGCCGCGGTGTTGTCGTCAAGCATAACAACATCCAGCTCAAAGCAGGTGTCCATCATCGATACGGGCACATAAACAACGCCGCCAAGCTCCGTTATCGGAGCGCTTAAGACAACATCCCTTCCGTTCACAACCGCGGAAAGCGACCCTATCGTGGTGTATACCATATTATCGGGGGTATCAATCTTTAAGAATGCCCTGTCCGCCTCGTAAATCACCCTTGTTGTTCCGTAGCCAAGCGCGTCATTCAAAAGGCTTGCGGGGAAATATAGATTGTCATCTATCTTTACTACGCCGTACGCGGTGTTCGCCTCGTAGGCATCGATTATTCCGCCGCGTACCACGGCCTTCGTTGAATTTGCCTTCAGAACCGTTGTTGTTTTCAAAAGCTCCCTGTCCTCGTCACCGACGGTCAATTCATCGATATCCGTGAATACGTAGTTGAACCTTCCGGACGGTGCGACGATTCCGTAAAGATAGAAATTCAATATATCCGAATCGTCCGAGTTGTCCGCCCACTTAAATTCGATATTCGTTACCTCCCCCATGCCGATGAGCGCTTTTTCAAGCCTTAAGGTATATGCCTTGTCCTTTACCTTATACTCCGCTTTTCCGCAGGGAGCCCATTTGCCGTCAGAATATTTTTCCACAAGGCTCTTCCTTATGCGGAAGTCATATCCCTCCCAGCCCGTTGCGTGATTGCGGTCGGAATCGATATAAAGCACCATGAAGTTGTCCGTTTCCTCACCCGTAAGTGCGCCTTCGGCAGTTGCCGTAAACCAGATATATTGCTCGTCGCGAGCTGCCTTGGATAAAACGATGTTGTTTCTCGCGGTGGAATTTTCGTATTTAAGTCCGGTATACCCCTCGCAATCGCGGGTGTAAACGCCCTTCGTGTTGTAGAATGCGGGCTCGGCCGCATCCCATGACGAGGGCTCCTCCATATCTATCGTTATATATTCTCCCGCCTTCGGAATCGGACGCACGCCCTTCCATTTTCTTACCGCATCGCACAAAAGCATGTATCCGTTATCGCGGTTGGCACCCGCCGAAAGGCCCAGGTCGCGGGTAGCAACCTCATCAAAATGGTCAATAAAGGAATTTTTGAATTTACCGGAATAATTTTCGTTTCTTACGGCCGTCCATTCATTCCATCCGGAAATCAACAGAATATCGGCATCCGTGGCAAGCGCGCCCGCCATTTGCTCCTCAAAGTAGTAATTGTAAAGAAACGCGCCCTCTCTCAAATCATAGCCGTAGCTCTCGGTATAGCTTTTATCCCTGATATACGGGGTGCTCATGGGTGCCAAGCGCTCCGTTTCTATCGACCTGTTGTCTGCGGCGGCCGCTATGACCATTTCGGCATTTCCCTCCGAACCCACGCCGAAGGTTCTTTGGGGATACCTTTCGGTAATCGTCCACTTGTTATCCTTTCTTGTCATATTTTTAAGCCAGTCGCCCTCAATTCCTCTGAAGGTGAAAAAGTCAAGTATATCGTTTGTCAGCTCAAGATCGGAAGGGTCATTCTCGTCGGCAAGCATATTTTCCTCATGTGCCATAATAAGGGGCTTTCCCTCGTGGTAATACCACAAATCCGAATACTCTCCGTCCTTATAAAGAATCAGATAAAGCGCCTTTAACATGTATTTCGTTTCGCTTACGCCCACCGTCATATTGCTTGCGAACACAATTTTCGGCACATCGGTGCCCGCCTCTCTCGCATCGCGGAACGCTTGAAGCAAGACCTTCAAATTGCGGCGGTAAATCGTTCTGCCGTTGGTATAGTCAAGAAATATAAAGTCAATCCCCGCGTCGGACAAAAGCTCCGCGTCGCGGCGATACACCCAATAATCATTTCCGGTGTAATAGCCGTAAAGCGGCTCGGAATGGAAATAAACCGTTTTGCCCGAGGGCCATGCCTTGTTGTAATATTGATCCTCGCCGTATGCCTCCGGCTGCTCCTTTTGAAACTCGGTATTATCTATCAAATTAAGCGTGTCATGCTCATCCACATTCCAGTTCCAGTAAAAAAGACCAACCGTCTTCCCCTCCTTGGGAGCGCCGACCTCCGCATAATCCGCAACCTTTCTCGAAAGGCCGCTGACCGCCGCCCATGTATCCGAGCAGCTGTCCCTTATGCGCTCATCGTCAATCGGAACGTATGCTTTTTTCTCCTCTGTCGGCTCCGAGGAAAGAAAAACTCTCTTTATTTTGCTTGCACCCGCAGGGCCGTACATCGAACCTATATAAAGGTCATGGGTCCCGCTCACATTCACGTTTATGCCGAAGGTGCCCTCTCCCTCTTCCGCAAAATCTATATATCCCAGAAGACGGCCGTTTTCCGCATCCAACCTAACCTCAAAAATGTCCGAGTTCCAATTCGAAGTGAAATTTCCCTCTCCCGTCATTCGGATTGATTTCACACCGCTGAAATCAACCTCGGAAAACCTTATAAATTCATCGGCCTTAAGGCTGATATCCCCCGAAAGCTTCACTCCGTCCGAAGCGCCGGAGGGTGTTAAAGCGGTTTCCCTTGCCAATGCCGTTGCCGAGGGCAAAAGCATCAAAGCCGCCGTAAACAGGCAAATTAATTTTTTCATCTTTGTTTTCTCCCTTTTTTGATTATTTTTCCTTCATTGCCAGTTTATCATAATCGGCCTTAATTTTCAATACGTTTTTTGGTTTTTACGAAATTAAAAAAGCATGCAGAAGGCTCTGCATGCTTTTCACCTGCTTTTTCAGTCGGTATAAAGGCATTCTCCGGTCATCTCGGCGGGCTTGGGCAGTCCCAAAAGCTTAAGCATAGTCGGAGCGATGTCCGAAAGCCTTCCGCCCTCTCTCATTTTATGGTCACCGTCGCCCACTATTATGAACGGTACCGGATTCGTCGTATGCGCGGTGAAGGGCCCATCATTTTCGGGGTCAAGCATCATGTCCGCATTTCCGTGGTCGGCGGTAATAAGCGCCACGCCGCCACGACCGATAACCGCGTCAACCACCCTGCCGACACATTCGTCAACGGTTTCAACCGCTTCGACCGCCGCCGAAAACACACCCGTATGGCCGACCATGTCGCAGTTTGCGAAGTTTAATATGATACTGTCATATTCATCACTTTCGATACGTTTTACCGCCTCGTCGCAAACCTCACGTGCACTCATGGAGGGCTTAAGGTCATAGGTTGCAACCTTCGGCGAAGGAATAAGTGCCCTGTC
>CAZRUB010000144.1:0-4029 GCA_964603185.1 uncultured Ruminococcus sp. | reverse complement strand
TGCCTTGGAGGAGGACGCTTCGTCGACCAGCTTGATGATTTTGGAAAGAGAGGTATCCTCTCCCACCCTGTCGGCTCTGCATTTTAGGAAACCCGATACATTAACCGTACCGGCCGAAACAGTTGCTCCCACCGAAGCGTCAACCGGTATGCTTTCGCCGGTAAGGGCGGCCTCGTTAACGGCACTGCTCCCTTCGATTACCGTTCCGTCAACAGGGATATTCTCTCCCGGGCGAACAACGAAAATTTCGCCCTTTTCAACCTCGGAGGTCAAAACCTTTATTTCCTCTCCGTTACGTATAACCGAGGCTGTATCCGGCGCCAGCTTCATAAGCGAGGAAATTGCCGCTGTTGTTTTCCCCTTGGAGCGCGCCTCAAGCAGCTTTCCGACCGTTATAAGCGTTACGATCATAGCCGCGGATTCAAAATAAAGCTCATTCATATGAGCGGAAAGAGAAATCATATCTCCTTTTTTTATTGCAGCTGTCATCAGAAAAACAGAGTAAATACTCCAAAGATACGAAACTCCCGAGCCGAGCGCAACAAGAGTATCCATATTGGGCGATCGCTTCAGCATAGCCTTAAAGCCGTTTATAAAGAACCGCTTATTTATTATAAGAATGATTGATGACAAAATAAGCTGAACAAGAGCGCAGGCAATTTCGTTGTTATCGAAAAACGAAGGAAGCTTAAAGCCGAGCATCATGTGTCCCATTGAAAAATACATTAAAATCAAAAGGATAACAAGTGAAGCTGTAAGCTCCTTTTTAAGCTCCGGTGTTTTTTTATCCCGAATCGCTTCCTCGTTTTTTTGCGCCCCTTCGGCACGAATGCCGTATCCTGCTTTTATAACGGCATCCGTAACATCCTCATCCGTAAAGCTGCCGTCCGCCGTGAGCGAGCCGGTTAACAGATTGACCGAGCAACTCTTTACACCCGGAACGGCGGAAACCGCTTTTTCGACCCGCGAGGAGCAAGCGGCGCAGTTCATCCCGGTAACGGTATATTTTTTCACAAAAATCCTCCTTTTTATTTCATCAGCCTTTTGACTGTGGATAAAAGCTCATCGATTACCTCGTCGTTGCCGCTTTTTATATCGCGGACAACGCACCCCTTTATATGGCTTGCAAGCAATTCTTTGTTGAATGCATTTATGGCGGAGCTGACCGCGGACGACTGAATCAATATATCGTTGCAATAGGAATTCTTCTCCAGCATGGCCTGAATGCCTCTTATTTGTCCTTCTATTCTCTTTAGTCTGTTTAAGAGAGCTTTTTTCTCTTCATCGGAGCGCACGGTATATTTTTCGGAGCAATGAACGCAACTTTTTTCACTCATTATAATACCCCCTATGGGTACATTATATACCTATAGGGGGTATTATGTCAAGATTAAATTTATGCCCTGCAAAAAAGCTCTCCGTTTTCCACATCTACGGTGATGGTGCTTCCGGCTTCGAAGTCGCCTTTGAGTATCGCGCGGGCAATCAACGTTTCGACAGTGCTTTGCAAATACCTGCGCAACGGTCTTGCGCCGTAAAGCGGGTCATACCCGCGATCGGTTACAAGCTCCTTTGCGGCATCCGTAACCGCCAGCTTAAGGGATTTATCGGCAAGACGCTTTCTTATATCGTTTATCATAAGCTCAACGATATCAAAAAGCTTCTCCTTGGTCAGCGGACGGAAAATAACCTGTTCGTCAAGCCTGTTCAAGAATTCCGGGCGGAAAAATCCTTTAAGCTCCGCCTCCACCGAGCTCAATGCCTCGGCCGTTATGCTCCCTGTGTTATCTATTCCTTCCGAAAGATATCTGCTGCCCAGATTGGAGGTAAGAATAATAATCGTATTTTTAAAATCAACCGTTCGGCCTTGGGAATCGGTTATTCTGCCGTCATCCAATATTTGAAGCAAAATGTTAAACACATCGGGATGCGCTTTCTCAACCTCATCGAAAAGCACTACACTGTACGGCCTTTTTCTTACCGCTTCCGTAAGCTGGCCGCCCTCATCATATCCGACATATCCCGGTGGTGCGCCGATAAGCCGCGATACGGAATATTTCTCCATGTATTCGGTCATATCTATTCTTACCATATTGTGCTCATCGTCAAAAAGACATTCCGCCAAGCTTTTGGCAAGCTCCGTCTTTCCCACACCGGTAGGGCCGAGGAAGAGAAATGACCCAATGGGGCGGTTCGGGTCGGAAATCCCGGCACGCGATCTTAAAATCGCTTCGGAAACTCTTCGCACCGCATCATCCTGGCCGACTACGCGTTTTTTCAAATATTCGTCAAGGTGAAGGATTTTTTCGCGTTCGCCCTCCATAAGCTTCGAAACGGGAATTCCCGTCCATCTCGCAACTATTCCCGAAATATCCTCTTCGGTTACGGTATCGTGAATCATCGTTTCGTTTTTCTTGCTTTCGGAGGCCTTTTCCGCTTCGTTAAGCTTGGCATTAAGCTCCGGTAAATCCGAATATTGAAGCTTGGCAGCCTTTTCGTATTCGTAATGAAGCTTGGCGCTTTCAATATCGGCGTGCGTTTTTTCAATTTCGGCCTTAAGCTTTTTTACAAGGTCCACGCTTGATTTTTCTTCGTCCCAGCGTGATTTCATCTCATTAAACTTATCCTTAAGCTCATAAAGCTCTTCTCTCAGCTTTTCCAATCTGCTTATGCTAAGCTCGTCCTCTTCTTTTTTTAATGCCATTTCCTCAATTTCAAGCTGCATGATTTTTCTTCTCACATCATCCATTTCCGCAGGCATGGAATCGATTTCCGTTTTAATTTGTGCGCAAGCCTCGTCAACAAGGTCGATTGCCTTGTCGGGCAGAAAACGATCGGTTATATATCTGTCGGAAAGCGTAGCCGCGGCGACAAGCGCACTGTCATGAATACGAACTCCGTGAAAGACCTCATAACGCTCCTTAAGCCCTCTCAATATAGAAACAGTATCCTCCTTCGTCGGCTCGGCCACAAGCACAGGCTGAAATCTTCTTTCCAAAGCCGCATCCTTTTCGATATATTTTCTGTACTCGTCAAGCGTTGTCGCACCGATGCAATGCAACTCACCTCTTGCAAGCATGGGCTTCAAAAGATTTCCGGCATCCATACTGCCTTCGGTTTTGCCGGCTCCCACTATTGTGTGAAGCTCATCTATAAAAAGAATGATTTTTCCTTCGGAGCGTTTGATTTCGTTAAGCACCGCCTTGAGCCTTTCCTCAAATTCGCCCCTGTATTTCGCGCCGGCAATCAATGCCCCCATGTCAAGGGAAAAAACGGTTTTTTCCTTAAGGCTTTCCGGGACATCGCCTCTGACTATTCTTATGGCAAGCCCTTCCGCAATAGCGGTTTTTCCGACTCCCGGTTCACCGATCAGCACGGGGTTGTTTTTTGTTTTACGCGATAAAATTCTTATAACGTTTCTTATTTCCGTATCTCGGCCTATAACCGGGTCAAGCTCATTATCCTTTGCGCGCTTCACCAAATCCGTGCCGTACTTCTGCAACGCATCAAAGGTGCTTTCCGGATCGTCGCCCGTAACGGGAGATGTTTTAATCTTTGAAAGCTCACTTATGAATTTCTGCCTCGTAACGCCGTGGTTATCGAGAATCTTTTTGATTTTTGAGCCTCCGGCAACAAATAACCCTACCATGAGATGCTCCACCGAAATATATTCGTCGCCCATTTCCTTGGCCGCCTTTTCGGCCGATTTCAGTACCCTGTCCGCATCCGCGGAAAGATAAGCGCGTTCTTCCCGTGTACCTATTTTCGGCAACGAGCCAACTGCATCGACAAGCTCCGAAAGCACGGCATTAACATCAGCGCCCATCTTTGAGAAAACGGAAGGAATCAATCCGCCTTCCTGCGCAATCAGGGCGTGCATAATATGCTCGGGCATAATATAATTGTTTCTGTTATCCTCCGCCAACGCTTGCGCGGCATTTAACGCTTCCGCGCTCTTTTTTGTGTAATTTGTGTTCATAAAGCTACCCCTTTCCGGCTTTAAGCCAAATTAAATATAAAGCTCCGCAT
>CAZRUB010000143.1:0-4041 GCA_964603185.1 uncultured Ruminococcus sp. | reverse complement strand
AAAAGCCTCCCTTGCCTAAAGGGAGGGGGACCGCCGCAGGCGGTGGAGGGATAATGCTGCCATAATTCGATAAAAACAAATATAAATATAAAAACAAAACAATACAATACAATATATATAATAAAGGAAGGTTTTGCCATGGAACACGATACGTACAAAACTCCGTTGGGCTCCCGATATTCAAGCCGCGAAATGAAATACATTTTTTCGGAGGATATGAAGTTCACCACCTGGCGCCGCTTATGGATTGCTCTTGCGGAGGCGGAAAAGGAGCTCGGGCTCCCCATCACGGATGAACAAATTGCCGAGCTTCGCGCCCATGTGAACGATATTAATTACGAAGACGCGGTGCGGCGCGAAAAGGAGGTTCGCCATGACGTTATGAGTCATGTTTACGCCTACGGTCTTTTATGTCCGAAGGCGAAAAGCATTATTCATCTGGGCGCAACCAGCTGCTATGTGGGCGACAACACGGATATTATCATCATGCAAAAGGCGCTTATATTAATAAGAAAGAAGCTCGTGAGCCTTATTGCGCTTTTGTCCGACTTCGCGGACCGCTATAAGGCACTGCCCACTCTCGGCTTCACGCATTTTCAAAGCGCTCAGCCCACCACCGTGGGAAAGCGTGCCACACTTTGGACCTGGGAATTTATACTCGATCTTCAAAATCTCACCGAAAAGCTTGATTCTCTCCGTCTTTTGGGCTCCAAGGGAACCACGGGAACCCAGGCAAGCTTTCTCGATTTATTTGACGGAGATTACGAAAAGGTTAAAAAATTAGACGCGGCAATTGCCGAAAAAATGGGCTTCCCCGGCGTTTATCCCGTTTCCGGGCAGACCTATTCCCGCAAGGTGGACTATTTCGTCCTTTCCGTGCTTTCCGGAATTGCGCAAAGCGCAATGAAGCTCGCGAATGACCTTCGTCTTCTTCAGCATCTTAAGGAAATGGAGGAGCCCTTCGAAAAGTCGCAGATAGGGTCATCCGCCATGGCCTACAAGCGCAACCCCATGAGGAGCGAGCGCATATGCGCCCTTTCCCGCTTCGTTATAAGTCTTGAGGCGAATCCCGCCTTCACCGCCGGCACGCAGTGGTTTGAGCGCACTCTTGACGATTCCGCCAACAAGCGCCTTTCCGTTTCCGAGGCATTTTTGGCCTGCGACGGCATACTTGACATTTTGTTAAACGTTGCGGACGGGCTTGTGGTTTATCCCAAGGTCATAGAAAAGCACCTAAACGCGGAGCTTCCCTTCATGGCAACCGAGAACATAATGATGGAATGCGTTAAGGCGGGAGGCGACCGTCAGGAGCTTCACGAAAAAATCCGCGTTCATTCCATGGCGGCGGCAAAGCGCGTTAAGGAGGAGGGGTTGGATAACGACCTTATCGCCCGCATCAAGGCGGATCCCTCGTTCACAATCGCACCCGACAAGCTTGACGCAATGTTAAAGGCGGAAAATTTCATCGGCTGCGCACCCATGCAGGTGACCGACTTTATCGAAGGCACCGTGCGCCCGATACTGGAAAAATACAAGGATGAAATCGGCGTCACCGCCGAGCTTAATGTTTGATTAAACGAAGGGGGCCTGCAAGCGCAATTTCGGCACCCTTCGGCTTACCGAGCAAAGGACCGAACGAAATCAATCGTTCGGTCCTTTTTGCTCGCATCGGCAATCAATCGATATTCATCTATGTTTCACATCTTGCTTTCGATTTTTTTAATCAAGTACCTGCCGATATCGTGCATATAACGCAGTGTCGCAAGGATAATTTCCTCGTCATGCGGAAGCTTTGCGTAAAAATTAGCCGCCTCATACGTAAAGTCCCCGGAATACTTAATCTCCGCAAGAGCTCCTGTAACAGCCTCCCAATCCATTTTTCCGAAATACGGAAGGGTATGCGTATCGTTTCTGTAATCATTGTCATGAACGTGGAGCGCACCGAGACGCTTCCCTCCGATTGCGCGTATGGCGTCCGACACATCCTCGCCCACAAGGCCGGAATGTCCCAAATCAAGTAAAATCGTAAAATGCTCATCGTTAAGGGCGTCCAAATATTCGGCCAAATCACGGCCGAACGAGCAGACGTTGGGCATAATATACCCTCTCCTTGAGTCATAGCCCCACATATTTTCAAGGCATATTCTCAAATTCCGTTTTTTAGCTATGGGCAAAAGCGAGCGATAGTATTCCAGGTTAAACTCCTTAAGGTCGGCTCCCTCGGGAATCTGCGTGGGGCTTATGGGATGCACCACGATATTCTTAACGCCGAGCATTCCGGCAATTTCAACCGAACGCTCAACAAGCGGGACAATACGCTTGGTGTAGTCCTCCCTGCTTCTGTCATAGCCGGGGAAGGGCGCATGCGCCTGATCGAACCGCATACCGATAGAATCGGCATATGCCTTCAAATCCAAGACGTACTCCTCCCACCCCTCTTTAACGAGAGGCGACTCGTCGCTTTGCATATTGAACATCGAATAATCTACCGCGTCAAAGCCTGCCGCCTTTATAAGGTCAAGCGCCCTTTTGTCGCCGAACCATCCCCCGATAAGCTCCGTATTTGTTATAAGCTTCATAAAAAATCCCCCTTATCCTTCGGTTATCTCAAACCCGCTTTCCGTCACGGACTCTTTAATTTCTTCAACCGTCTTTCCCTTGTAGGCCTCAAAGCTCTTGTCGGTATGTGTATAGGTTATCTTACCGCCCTCACGCTTTACGTTCGCATAATATTCGGTGTTTTTCACATAGCTGTCGTAAACCGTTTTTGCCTGGGCAAGGTTTTTATACGTTCCCTCCACATATCCGCCTGCCGCCTTGCCGTCTTCAAAATAAAATGTTAAAACCATGGTGAAATTCTCATCGGAATGGCTTGCTACAACCTTCTCCGAAAGCTTTGCGAAATCCTCCTTGACCGTGGTTTTCCCTTCCTCCTTTTCGGGAAGCGAGCTGACGTCAACCTCAGAAAACATATCGTATGTATCCTCGGGCACAGCATCATTCTCCGCCTCGGCCTCAACCTCGGAATCGATAAGCTTTTCCTCCTCGTTTTCGGCATTTTCGTTTCCCGTGCATGCGCACAAGGCTACGGACAAAAGCGCCGCGGTTAAAAAAATAATTTTTTTCTTCATACCTTCTTCCTCCTTATGCTATTTATAATACACTTATACAAAATAAAAGTCAAGCAATTTTTGCTTGACTTTTATCGCAGGATTACTTTTCTATTATTACCGTTTCCGTATCGCTGTCCCAGGAAACGTTATAGCCCATATGCTCCGAAACGAATCTCAGCGGAATGTATGTCCTTCCTTCGTAAAGCCTCGGCGCAACAGCAACACTGTAGCGCGTTTCCCCCATATAAACCCTGGTATTTTCAATCTGAAAAACCATTGTCTCGCCGCCGCCTTTAACCGTTATTTTTTTATCCTCCGCGCTCCAGGAAACCGTTGTGCCCATTTCCTCAAAAAGCCCTCTGAGCGGTATCATCGTTGTTCCCTCCGCGATGAACGGTGCGGCATCAAGCTCCTTTTCACGGTAATCCGTACCCTTTGCAACCGCAATGCAGCTTTTGCCTATTGTAAGAGTATACTGCTCGCCCGATTGCTCCATGCGCAGCTTTTGCGCATTCACGGTTTCGTAAAAATCAATTTCGTTTGCGCCGGCATGGGAATTCGCAACCATACCGGAATCGTCTATCGTCGAGAGAATGTCTATCCTCAAATACCTTGTTGTTACCGCCTCGGGAAGATACATCATAATGCGTCCGAAGGCTTTATACTGCGTGGGATTGAATTTATACCTTGCGCATTCCTCAAAGCTTTCCCCGTCATCGGAAGCGCTTATTGCCGCCTCAACCCAGTGCGTTCCTATAAAGCCTCCCCCTCTCATGACGCAGCCCACTGCGCTGAGCGTGTATTCGGAGCCGAAATCATAGGATAAATACGCGGGCATAACCTTCTTGTTAAAGCCTTGGGTGGAGCCGTCCTCGTTTCTGTACTGCGTGTGCCACGTGCTGAAAACATTGGAATCGATTGTTTTCAC
>CAZRUB010000142.1:0-4076 GCA_964603185.1 uncultured Ruminococcus sp. | reverse complement strand
GGAGGTTTTGCCGGTTCAAACCATGAAGGAAGCGGTGGAGCTTATTGAAACGGTCGAAGAAACGGGTAAGGTTTACGCATACGGCGAAAATTATTGCTATATGCCCGCTCCCTATGAAATGAAAAAGCTTTATCGCTTAAACAAAATAGGCGAATTCGAATACGGCGAATGCGAATATATTCACAATTGCGAGCCCATATGGCCTTCCATCACCTACGGCGATGAGAGCCATTGGCGAAACAACATGTATTCCACATTCTACTGCACACACTCCTTGGGTCCCATAATCCACATAACGGGCCTTCGCCCCGTTAAGGTAGTCGGCTTCGAAACCACCTTGAACGAACGAAATTTGCGTTGCGGCGCAAAGGGCGGTCAGTTCGGCATTGAAATGGTACCCCTGGAAAACGGCGGAATTATAAAAGGCGCCAACGGCTTTTTATACAAAAACTCCATTTGGTATTCCGTATACGGAAGCAAGGGACGTATGGAATCCGCAAGAGAGGACGCCCTGCTCGGAGATATCCACAGGCTCTATGTAAACTGCGATGAATTTTCCGGTGAATACAAATCTCGTCCGATCGAAAATTATCTTCCTTCAAGGGAGCAGGACGATAAATGCAAAAATTTCGGCCACGGCGGCTCGGACTATTACACAATGTATAATTTTGTCGAAAAGATTTTGGGTAACCCCGACGCGGACATAATAGACGTTTACGAAGCCATGGATATGTTTTTACCCGGAATGTTTGCCTACCGCTCCATCTTAAAGGGCGGCATTTCCATGGACATCCCCAACCTCAGAGAAAAAAATGTGCGTGAAGCATGGCGATACGACACTGCCTGCACCGATCCTAAGGTAGCCGGCGATATGCTTCTGCCTACCTGTGTAAACGGCACTCCGGATATTCCCGGTGAGGTTTATGAGGCGGTTAAGCAAAAAATGAAGAAGTGATATAATGCGTTATTACTTTTTACTTCTTATTTCGGTGTTGCTTTTTTCACTGCAATTTCTATTCAATCAGAAATTTCAGGAAAAATTCGGTTCGGAGCTCGATGCTTCCATGTCGTTTTCGTTTTTAAGCTCCGTATGCGGCATTTTGGTGCTTCTCCCGTTAAACGGCTATAAGCTCGATTTTTCGATATTTTCCTTCGTTGTCGGGATTCTTTATTCTCTTGTCGGTATTTTTTATACATATGCAAGCATAAAAGCCTTTGGGAGGGTTAACCTTTCCGTGTATTCGGTTTCCGCAATGCTCGGGGGAATGCTTCTTCCCTCGGTATACGGAACTATATTCAATTGCGAGGGCGTTACGTTTTTGAAGCTCGCCTGCTATCTTTTCACAATCACGGCCTTGCTTTTCACCGTTGATTTTAAGGATAAAAAAAGCGGAACATTGTATTATTTTGCGGTATTTGTTCTCAACGGGCTCACCGGGGTAATATCCGCGTTTCATCAGTCCTTTTCGGCCTGTCATGTGTCGGACAGCTTAAGCTTTCTCGTACTCGCAAGAATATCCGGTGCTCTTATGTGCATTCCCTATCTGTCAAGGCACTTCACCGGTATAAAAAATACGCTGACGAGGCACGCCTTCGGATATTCGTTGTGCTATGCCGCCTGCTGCGGGGTCGGAAATCTCCTTGTGCTCACGGCGCTTAAATACCTTCCGGCATCCGTTCAGTATCCGATAATAACAGGCGGAGTAATGCTCACCTCGCTCGCAATCAGCCTGATACGCCGCGAAAGGGTGAGTCCCCGCAGTATCATAGCTTCCGTATCGGCCTTTGCCTCAACGCTCCTTCTTGCCCTTGCTTAGCGGCCCGAAAGGTGAAATAAAAACCTTGGCATTTGCGCTTAAAGCACGAATGCCAAGGTTTTTTTATGCCTTATGATTGCATCATCCGCCGATTGCCTTATAGAAAAACGGATCCTTTCTTAAAATACCGTCGGAATTTACGATGAATGCATCAAGCTGATTTCCGTCGTTACCGTAAAAAGTCAATTTATAACGATATCCCATTTTACCCAAGGATATTCCGCTTCTCTTAAATGCCACGCCCCGAAGCCTTGAAACCGCAGAGTATATTTCACTTTTGTCGGTGACCGAGCTCTCGGTTCCGTTTTGACCGTCAAATATCGAAATGCATGCAACCTCGTCCGCCGACACATTATCCAAAAATTCAACAGGATATACATACCATGCATAAGAACCTGCAGCAAGCAATAAAATCAAAGCCGTGCAAAAAATAACCTTTTTCATAAGCTTCATCACCTTTCCCTTCTCAAGCTTCTCCGAAATATCAAAAAAAATTTTCAAAAGCTATTGACTTAAACCTAACTTTGAGTTATATAATTAAAGTGTATCATCAGATCTGTAAATTGTCAAGGAGGATTTTTATGGAATACACTACATTATCAAACGGAATCAACATGCCGCTTCTCGGCTTCGGCGTGTTTCAGGTGCCGAACGGCGAAATTTGCGAAAAGGCGGTGCTTGACGCTGTTTGTGCGGGCTATCGCTTAATCGACACCGCGGCGGCTTACGGGAACGAGGAATCGGTCGGCAGAGCAATCAAAAAAAGCGGAATTGCTCGGGACGAGCTTTTTATAACGACAAAGTTGTGGGTGCAGGACGCAAGCTATGAGGGTGCAAAAAAAGCAATCGATACATCACTTGAAAAATTAGGGCTTGACTATATTGATTTATACTTAATTCATCAGCCTATGGGCGATTATATCGGGGCTTATCGAGCAATGGAGGAAGCATACAAAAGCGGAAAATTAAAAGCAATCGGAGTTTCGAATTTCTATCCCGAAAGGCTTTGTGATTTCTGCGAAACCGTTGAAATCAAGCCCATGGTAAATCAGGTTGAGCTTCACCCCTTCTTCGGGCAGGAAAACGCACTTTCGCTGATGAAGGAATACGAAGTTGTCCCCGAGGCGTGGGGCCCCTTTGCAGAGGGCAAGCACAATATTTTCGCGCACCCGGTTTTGACCGAAATCGGCAAAAAATACGGCAAAACCGCCGCACAGGTCGCACTCCGCTGGAACATCCGGCGCGGTGTGGTCGTTATCCCGAAGTCGACTCATACAGAGCGGATTAAAGAAAATATGAATATTTGGGATTTTTCGCTTTCCGATGAGGATATGCGAAAAATCGCAGAGCTCGATTTGGGCAAAAGCGAAATCGTAAACCATTACGACCCGCATTTCGTAAAAATGCTTCACAATATGAAAATTCACGAATAAGAAGGAGTGGAATTTGATAATGAGAAAAAATTTCGGAGCAAAACCTATTTTATATCCGCAGCCCGTGTTTATTATCGGGTCATATGATGAAAACGGCAACCCCGACGCAATGAATGCCGCTTGGGGCGGTATCAGCGAAAGTAACGAGATTTCAATATGCTTGAGCGCGGAGCATAAGACCGTAAAAAACATTCTTGTTAAAAAAGCTTTTACCGTAAGCATGGCAACAGCCGATATGGTTATTCCCTGCGATTTTGTCGGCTTGGTGTCCGGTAACGATGACTCGGAGAAATTGGCAAAGGCAGGCTTTCACACGGTTAAAAGCGAATTTGTCGATGCGCCGATCATCCAAGAGCTGCCTATGGCAGTTGAATGTCGGCTCATCGGCTATGATCCGAAAGCCTGCCGTATGGTCGGCAAAATCGTCAATGTCTGTGCCGATGAAAGGATATTGACCGATGGTAAAATCGACCCCTTAAAGCTGCGCCCCATTACCTACGACGGCATGAACCACGCATACTATGTGCTCGGAGAAAAAGTAGGAAACGCTTTTGCGGACGGCAATAAGTTAGCCGAAAGAAAATAGCATCATCAGATACAAAAACAAGGCTTCGTTAAAATCACGGAGTCTTGCTTTTTGTTTACCGCTACCCGAAAAAATGTTATAATATATTTGACTTTTTCATGTTTTAAATCGTCTAACATATGTAAGCGCTTTAAGAAACGAAAGGAGGATAGGCGGTGTTTGAGCTGTTCGAACAGAAATATAAGGAATATGAAAATGCTTTGTTTTTGGTGGCACTCGGATATTTGCACAATACCGAGG
>CAZRUB010000141.1:0-4136 GCA_964603185.1 uncultured Ruminococcus sp. | reverse complement strand
AACGCTCTGGTTTAAAAATCTCATTGCCGAAGCAACCGAAAAAGGGGATTTTACCTATACTTATTTAGTATAAAATAAAGTTGCGGGCAAAATCGGCATATCGTTTTTAAGACGGTATGCCGATTTTTAATGAGAGAATCATCACAAAAAGCTTCAGAAGCCGAATAATCAACAAATGGGCGGCGAGTAAATTTTACGGTTTAAAAGCTGAAAATCCGCTCCCGAAAACAATTGTTTTCGGGAGCGGATTTTCGGCTTTTATTTAAGCTTTTCGGCAATATCAAAGGCTGCGGCTTTTCCGGCACCCATAGCCAAAATTACCGTTGCGGCACCGGTTACCGCATCTCCTCCGGCATACACATTCTCCAGTGACGTTTGTCCCGCTTCGTTAAAGGTTTTGATTCCTCCCCACTTTTCGGTTTCCAAATCAGGCTCACTTTCCTTAAGCAAGGGGTTGGGCGATGTTCCGATAGCCATTATCACAACATCGCATTCTATCGTGAATTCCGAATTTTCCTTCACAACAGGACGGCGACGACCAGATGCGTCAGGTTCACCAAGCTCCATTTCAACGCATTTGATGCCCGAAACAAAGCCGTTTTCGTCACCCATAATTTCCGTAGGATTGGTCAAAAGCTTGAAGATTATGCCCTCCTCCTCGGCATGGTGAACCTCCTCCGCACGCGCGGGAAGCTCCGCCATGGAGCGGCGATAAACAATATACACCTCTTCCGCTCCCAGTCTTAATGCACTTCTTGCCGCGTCCATCGCAACGTTTCCGCCGCCGACAACGCAAACCCTTTTTCCTTTTTTTACGGGAGTGTCGGAGTTGTCAAGATACGCCTTCATAAGGTTTACCCTCGTCAAAAATTCATTTGCGGAGTACACGCCCTTTAACGACTCGCCCTTAATGTTCATAAACCTGGGAAGCCCCGCGCCCGAGCCGATGAATACCGCGTCATACTCAGCCCTTATTTCATCCAGCGTTACGGTTTTTCCCACAACAACATTGGTTTCTATTTTAACGCCCAAATCGGAAAGTGCATCAATCTCATGCCTGACAATCGCTTTGGGCAGTCTGAATTCGGGAATCCCGTAAACCAAAACGCCGCCGGGCGTGTGGAGCGCTTCATATACCGTAACGTCAAAGCCTTCCTTTGCAAGAGCGCTTGCGCACGCCAAGCCTGAGGGGCCCGACCCCACAACGCACACCCTTTTGCCGTTTTTCTTCGGCGCCGCCTCTGCTTTTTCGCCCTTCTGCATGCGGCGGTCGGCAACGAATCTTTCCAGCCTGCCTATTCCCACGCTTTCGCCCTTTATGGCGCGAATACATTTTCCTTCGCACTGATTTTCCTGGGGGCACACCCTTCCGCATATGGCCGGAAGGGAGCTTGCTTTTGCGATTTCATCGTAAGCCTCGTCAAACCTGCGCTCGGCAACCCTTTTGATAAATTCGGGAATATTAATGTTTACGGGGCAGCCCGATACACACGGACTGTTTTTGCAGCCCAAGCACCTTTCAGCCTCCTTGACCGCGGTTTCCTCATCATATCCCAGCGCAACCTCACGGAAGTTTTTTCCGCGCTCATAAGGGTCCTGCACGGGCATCTCATGTTTTTTAAGCGACATATCAGCCATTTATTTCACCGCCTTTGAAAAGCTTACATGTTTCCTCGTTACGCTTATGCTCAAATTCCTTGTAAATCGAGGATCTTTTTATAACTTCATCGAAATCTATTAAATGTGCATCGAATTCCGGGCCGTCAACACAGGCGAATTTCGTTTCCCCGCCGACCGTAAGGCGGCATCCGCCGCACATTCCCGTCCCGTCAATCATGATGGGATTCATGCTTGCCACGGTTTTTATTTTATATTTTTCGGTAAGGCGCGAAACGAACTTCATCATAACAAGGGGGCCGATTGTGATAACCTCATCGTATTTTTCACCGCCCAAAATAAGCTTTTCGAGTGCATCCGTCACCAACCCCTTCTCCCCCTTGGAGCCGTCATCCGTCATAAGGAAGAATTTGTCGGAAATAGCCTTAAACTCATCCTCCAGAATAACAAGCTCTTCACATCTGAAGCCTACAACGGTATGAACCTCCGTCCCGCATTCATGAAGCTTTTTGGCAACCGGATATGCGATGGCACAACCGACGCCTCCGCCTACAACGCACACCTTTTTCTTTTCCTCGGTTTCGGTCGCCCGCCCCAAGGGGCCGACAAAATCCTCAATATATTCGCCTTCGTTTTTATTATCAAGCTTTAAGGTTGTCGCGCCGACGATTTGATAAATAATCGTCACGCTGCCCTTTTCCCTGTCATAATCGGCAATGGTAAGCGGTATTCTTTCCCCGTCGGCATCAACCCTTAAAATAACAAACTGACCCGGCTCGGCATGACGTGCCGCCATGGGAGCGCAAATCTCCATCAAGGTTACCGTGGGATTTAAGCGCTTCTTTCTTAAAATTTTATACATCTTTTCACCTCAAAAACTCAAAGAATGAGGAGGACTTTCTCCTCCCCATTCCGTTATGCATTTTTCAATCAGCAAACGCCGTAAGCCTTCATCGAATTTGCAACCTTTAAGAAGCCCGCAATGTTTGCACCGGCAACAAGGTTCCCCTCCATGCCGTAGTCCGCAGCCGCTTTCGCCGCATTATGATAAATATTAACCATAATGTCCTTAAGCTTTGCGTCAACCTCCTCAAAGGTCCACGAATATCTCATGGAATTCTGGCTCATCTCAAGTGCGCTTGTGGCAACACCGCCGGCATTTGCGGCCTTAGCGGGAGCGAAGAGAATTCCCGCCTCCTGGAAGGTACGGATTGCTTCGGGAGTGGAGGGCATGTTCGCACCCTCTCCGACAGCGGTTACGCCGTTGGCAACAAGCTTTCTTGCACTCTCCTCATTGATTTCGTTCTGTGTTGCGCAGGGAAGTGCGATATCACACTTAATGCCCCAGATTCCGGAGCAACCCTCATGATATTCGGCATCCTTATGAACATCAACGTATTCTTTTATTCTGCCTCTTCTTACTTCCTTGATTTCCTTAACAAGCTTTAAGTCAACACCGTTTTTATCGTATATATATCCGTTGGAGTCGGAAAGTGCAACAACCTTGCCGCCGAGTGCGGTTGCTTTCTCTGTTGCGTAAATCGCTACGTTACCCGAACCGGATACAACAACTGTCTTTCCTTCGAAGGAAAGATTGTTATCACGAAGAAATGCTTCCATAAAGTAGCAAAGACCGTATCCCGTAGCTTCGGTTCTTGCAAGGCTTCCGCCGTAGGTAAGCCCCTTACCGGTAAGAACGCCGGTAAATTCGTTCCTCAGCCTCTTATACTGACCGTAAAGATAGCCGATTTCTCTTGCGCCTACGCCGATATCACCTGCGGGAAAGTCCGTATCCGCGCCGATGTGCTTTGAAAGCTCCGTCATAAAGCTCTGGCAGAAGCGCATAATTTCCATATCGCTTTTACCCTTGGGGTCAAAATCGGAACCGCCCTTGCCGCCGCCGATGGGAAGACCGGTAAGCGAGTTTTTGAAAATCTGCTCAAATCCCAAAAACTTAATAATCCCCTCATAAACCGACGGATGGAAGCGAAGACCGCCCTTGTAAGGACCGATTGCAGAGTTAAACTGCACTCTGAATCCTCTGTTAACATGTACATTTCCCTTATCATCAACCCACGGAACTCTAAATTTAATCGTTCTTTCGGGCTCAACAAGACTGTCAATTATACCAAGTGAAATATATTCCGGGTTTTTCTCGATAACAGGCTCGAGCGACTCCAATACTTCATATACCGCCTGATGAAATTCCGCTTCACCGGGATTTCTCTTTTTCACGGTTTCCATAAGGTCTAAAAGATACTGATTTTTCATACTACAACCTCCAAAATATATATAACTCACAATTTTTTATTGCGTCTTTCAGTATACATCATTTTTTTTCTCATGTCAACAATTTATTAAAAGAAATTTGGTGTAAACCGAAATTTTTTGTCCGCTTTCCGCGGCCTTTCTGTTGATTCCGAAAAATATTTCTGATTTTTTTGCATTTTTCGGTAATTTTTTTATTTTTTTTCAAAAAAGTACGCCAATACCGCAAGAACCGCACTTCCCGCGGTTTC
>CAZRUB010000140.1:0-4193 GCA_964603185.1 uncultured Ruminococcus sp. | reverse complement strand
GAATACGATAAAATATTAAAAAGGCTATCCGAAAAGGCGGTTTGCCCGCTGACGGCCGAAAAAATACTTAAGCTTACGCCCACGTGCGTGTTTTACGAGGCAGAGGGGCTGCTCGCCGAAACCGATGAGGCGGAGCGTTTCATGGCGAAGCATTCGGAGCCGCCCATAATACCGCTTAACGACATATCCTCCGCATTGAAGCGCGCGGAGGTCGGCGCGGTGCTTTCGTGTAAGGAGCTTTTGGACGTTGCGCGAGTGATTAGGGTGGCCCGGCTTTTGAAAAAATACATCGACGACGGGGAGGGGGATTTTCCTCATCTTAAGGCCGTAACCGAATGTATAACCGATATTTCGCCCGTTCAGCGAGAGATTGAGCGGTGCATAGAATCCGAGGAGGCGGTTTCGGGCAACGCCTCGGCGGAGCTTTATTCCATAAGGACGCGCCGTGACGGGCTGGAGGATAAAATAAGGAATGTGCTGAACGATATGATACATTCCGGAAAATATCAATCGGCGCTTCAGGAAAGCCTTGTTACAATGCGAGGCGGAAGATTTGTTCTTCCCGTTAAGGCGGAGCACAGAGGGGCGGTTCCCGGAATAGTACACGATTCGTCGTCGTCAGGTGCAACGGTTTTTATCGAGCCTATGCAGATTGTGGAAATAAATAACGAAATAAGTAAGCTTAACGGACTTGAAAGGGAAGAAATCGAAAGGATTTTAGCCGAGCTGACGGGCTTGGTGGAGGATAGCCGCACGGCAATAGGCGAAAATTATAAATATATAATAGAGGCGGACATGGTTTTTGCAAGGGCACGCCTTGCGATTGATATGGACGGAACCGTGCCGCGCCTTAACGGGGACGGAATAATCGACATAAAAAAGGCGCGCCATCCATTGATTGACAAGAAGAAGGCGGTGCCGATCGACGTTTACCTGGGAGGAGATTTTGATACCCTTGTAATAACGGGCCCCAATACCGGCGGCAAAACGGCAACGCTGAAAACGCTGGGGCTTTTCACGCTTATGGCGCAGACCGGGCTTTGCATTCCGGCGGCGGTGGGGAGCACAATTGCGGTTTTCGATGAGGTTTACGCCGATATCGGCGATGAGCAGAGCATAGAGCAGTCGCTTTCGACCTTTTCGTCGCATATGGTCAATATCGTAAATATTTTAAGCCGTGCGAATGAAAAATCGCTTGTTTTGTTTGACGAGCTTTGCGCGGGAACCGATCCTGCGGAGGGGGCGGCGTTGGCGGTTTCGATTTTGGAATATATAAAGCTTTGCGGCGCAAAATGCGCGGCAACCACGCACTATAGCGAGATAAAGCTTTATGCCCTTACGACCGACAGGGTGGAGAATGCGGCGTGTGAGTTTGACGTTAACACCTTAAGTCCGACGTATAAGCTTTTAATCGGAATCCCGGGAAAGAGCAACGCCTTCGCGATTGCGTCGAAGCTGGGCGTTTCGAACTATATAATAAAGGGCGCGAGGGAGCGCTTGAGCGCTGAGAGCATAAGGCTTGAGGATGTTGTCGCCGGGCTGGAGGAAAACAAGAGTGAGGCCGAAAGGGCGAGGAGCGAGGCGGAGCGTATTTTAAGCGAAAATGAGGATGAAAAGGAGAAAATACGCTCGGAGCGCGAGAGGATAGAAAAGAAAAAGGATGAGCTCTTGAGGGACGCAAGACGTGAAGCAAAGGCAATCGTGAAAAACGCGCAAAGAAAGAGCGAGCAGCTTATAAAGGAAGCGGCCGCGGCATTGGAGGGTGCGGACAAGGAAAAGGCGAAAAAGGCGGCGGAGGAAGCGCGCCGTAAGCTTTCGGAGGCGCATTCGGCGCTTGAGGATAAGCTTTCGGAAGAGGTTATCGCTCCGAAAAACAGCAATGCACCGAAGAAGCTCCGCCTCGGGCAGGAGGTTGAGGTTATAACTCTCGGTCAGAGGGGGAGCGTTATGTCACTTCCGGACGCAAAGGGAAACCTTATCGTTCAAACCGGTATTCTTAAGGTTACGACAAATATATCGGCTCTTCGTGAGGTGAACGAGGAGAAAAAGAGCGAGAAAAGAAAGGGGCCGACGGGAAAGAGCACGATATCGAAAACGCAAAATGCCGTTACGGAGCTTGACCTTCGCGGGCAGATGGCCGATGAGGCACTTTTGAATCTTGAAAAATTCATTGACGATGCGGTTTTGGCCAAGCTTGAAACCGTGCGAGTGATTCACGGTAAGGGAACCGGGGTTCTTCGCACCGTGGTGCAGCAGTTTTGCAAAAGGTCCAAGCTTGTTGCCGAAGCAAGGCTCGGAGTGTACGGCGAGGGCGAAAACGGCGTTACCGTAATAACGCTGAAATGAGGGTGAAAAAATGGAACTGAAAGAGAACGAAATAAGCAGAAAATATATCTTTCGAGGAAAAATATTAAATTTGCGCGTAGATGAAATTTTCACCGCGGACGGACGAAGGGCCGAAAGGGAAATCGTCGAACATAAGGGTGGCGCGGGAATTGTTGCGCTTGACGAGGAAGGAAGGCTTTTGCTGGTGGAGCAATACAGAAGGCCTTACGATGAAGTGGTGCTTGAAATCCCGGCCGGAAAGTCGGACGGCGAAGAGGAGCCCTCGGCTTGTGCCGCGCGTGAGCTTTACGAGGAAACGGGTGCAAAAGCGGAAAGCCTTACGTCCCTCGGCGAGATTTACCCTTCGCCGGGATATACGGATGAGGTCATTCACCTTTTCTGCGCGAAGGGCCTCAAGGTCGGTGAGGCGCACCCGGATGACGGAGAGCTTTTAAGGCTCCGGAGGGTTTACTTAAAGGATGCGCTGGATATGATATATTCAGGTGAAATAAAGGATGCGAAAACCGTTATCGGGATAATGCGCTGCGCGCTTACGGAGGGCAAGGAATGAAAAGCGAGCTTTTGGCACCGGCGGGCGATTTTTCTTCGCTTTACGCGGCAGTGAATGCCGGCGCGGATGCGGTATATATCGGGGCCTCCAAATTCAGTGCTCGCGCAAATGCCGTGAATTTTAATTCAGAGCAGCTTGCGGAGGCCATAGAGTATTGCCGTATACGCGGCGTTAAGGCTTATCTTGCGATCAACACGCTCATAAAGGATTCGGAGCTTTCGGAGGCGCTGAAGGTGGCAATGGAGGCATACGAGGCGGGGATTGACGGATACATAGTTCAAGACCTGGGACTTATGAAGCTCCTGAAGGAGAAATTCGATACGGAGGTTCACGCAAGCACGCAGATGACGGTTTTTGACGAATACGGTCTGGAATTCTTGAAAAAGCGCGGAATTTGCCGTGCGGTACTTGCCCGCGAGTGTGAAAGAGAAGAAATAGTGCGATTGTGCGAAAAAAACATAACGGAGTCGGAGGTTTTTTGCCACGGCGCCATATGTATGAGCTACAGCGGGCAGTGCTTGATGAGCAGTATGCTCGGAGGCAGAAGCGCCAACCGCGGAGCCTGCGCTCAGCCGTGCAGGCTTTGCTATACGGCGGACGGTGACAAGGGCTATTATTTAAGCCCGAGGGATTTGTGCCTTGCCGACGAGGTGGATTTTTTAAGCAAGGCGGGGGTTGCGTCACTTAAAATCGAAGGGCGTATGAAGGGTCCCGCATATGTTGCGGCCGCGGTCCGCGCTTACAGAAGGGCATTGGATGAGGGCAGAATGTCGGAGGAGGACGGAGCAAGGCTTGTTAAAGCCTTTGCACGGGGAGGAAGCTTCACGAAGGGCTGCTACGGCTCCGTTAAGGGCAGAGCGATGATGAATGTGGAAAGCTCCAATGACAATGTTATGCGTTCATCGGACAGGGAGCTTGAAAAAGAGCTTGAAATGCTTTGGAAGGGCGGAGAGATTAAAAAGCTTCCGGTTAAGGCGGAGCTTTATATAGGCGGCGTAACGAGGATTACGTTAAGCGACGGAATAAATTCCGTATCGGAGGAGTGCGAAACACCCACCGAGGAATACGGGAAAAAAACAGATGTGGAATTTGCGAGAGCCTGCCTTTCCAAAATGGGAGCGACCCCGTTTTACATTGAAGAATTTTCCTACACGGAAAAGGTAAACGCGTATTTTAAGGCCTCCGAGCTTAATGAGCTCAGGAGAAAGGCGGTTTTAAAGCTGATGAAGGCAAGAAGCGGGAAAAGAAGCTTCGACTCAGGCTTGGATTTTTCCGTTAAGCCGCGAAAAAAAGAGAA